>JAHFNF010000075.1 GCA_023267515.1 Candidatus Nomurabacteria bacterium
CGGCGCTAGCAATAATTACTTTATTGTAGGCACAATTGCAGCCACGGTGTCAGATAGTGATACTGTAGATGTTGAAGCTACTGGCGCAGGAAGCGTCTCAGCCGGAGTCACCTCTGTTGTGGCTATCACTCTGACTGGCACAAGCACAAATAGCACTCGCGCTGTTACAGAAACAACCGCTCCAACTCTGAGTATTACTCTTTCCGATAGTAATTTATCTCATGGCCAGACTGCGCTTGTTACGTTTACTTTCTCTGAAGCGCCGACAGAATTTACTTCCGCTGATGTGACCACTCCAAACGGCACATTAGGCACGATAGATACCACTAATCCTCTCGTTCAGACTGCTACCTTTACCCCTACCAATCATATTAGTGATTCAAGTAATGTAATAACGGTTGGTACTAGTTGGACAGATTCATCGGCAGGACTCAATCCACCAGCTGGCGTTTCAACTTCTGCAAATTATAAAGTAGAAACTAGTGCTACTAGTAGCGGAGGTGGAAGCGGGGGATCTTCAAATAATACAGTTGTGCCTGCTACTCCTGCTACTCATACTCTTCCCGCGGACTGCTTGCCAGGAGTTCAGTTCAGTCCTTCCACCGGCAGAAATTGCAATGCGGCAACTCCTGCCGTACCAGCTAGCCCTTCTACTACTGGATATGCATTTGGATATGGCCTAGTGAAACAAGGAAGCAAAGGAGAAGCTTGCCGAGCTTGGCAAATGTTCTTTGATGATAAAGCCGCTGCTCACTTAGATGTGGACGGAATTTGTGGTCCGCTCACTATCGGCGTTGCCAGAGGATGGCAAAGCACTCGCGGGTTAATGGCTGACGGAATTCTCGGGCCAATGAGTAGAGGCAAAGCGAATATGCAATAAACTCTACTTAGTGACAAAAACCACCCTTTACCGGGTGGTTTTTGTTTTATGATACAATATAGGTATGATAACTAAGCATTTTTTCAAGATCCTTATAGTATTTATCGTGATTATCGTCATAGGACTGATCGGGGTCTTTTTGGCGAGCCATTTTGGGTAAGCTTGCTTTATAAAGTCATTGTGCTATATTTAATTTGCTGCAAAGACAGTAGGCAAACAAATTAAGTCCTACTCAGTGGTCGATCCCGCCAAAGGCGGGAGCATTGCGGCGAAAGCCGCTTTTTTAGTTTAAAATTCAAAATTATGTTATTAAAATCAAAAAAAGAAGAAATTGTAAAAGACCTTGAAAAGGCGATAAAAGGTTCCGAGTCTGTAGTCTTTGTAAACTTTCACGGTTTGAATGCCGGAGAGGAGACAATGCTTCGTCGGGAACTTCGCGACAAAGGAGTGAATTACAAAGTTTCTAGAAAGACCTTGCTCGCGAGAGCAATGGCTGGGAAGGCCGTAGGCACAATGCCGGAACTTGGTGGGGAAGTAGCGATAGCTTACGGAACAGATCAGATTGCGCCAGCGCGAGAAGTATTTTCTTTCGGAAAAACCCATAAAGTAAACTTAAATATCTTAGGCGGTATTTTTGATGGAAACTTTGTAGATGCTGCAAAAATGATGCAAATCGCCACTATCCCAGAGAGGGTTGTGCTCTATGCTCAATTTGTAAATCTTATCAATTCACCAATTCAGAGGTTCGCTGTTGCCTTAAATGAAGTAGCGAAGTCAAAGTCGTAAATTATTAATTATTATTAAATTATTATGGATAAACACAAAGCGTTAATAGAACAAATAGAAAAAATGTCCGTGCTTGATTTGCACGAATTAGTAAAAGCGATAGAAGAGAGATTTGGAGTCTCTGCCGCGGCTGTGGCCGTAGCCGGTCCTGCCGCAGGTGGTGCCGCCGAAGCTGCGGAAGAAAAAGATTCCTACACTGTGCACCTTGCTTCTGCCGGAGAGCAGAAAATTGCGGTGATGAAGGTCATCAAAGAAGCTCTTGGTCTCGGTCTTAAAGAGGCGAAAGACTTAGTAGATGGCGCGCCTTCAAATTTGAAGGATGGGGTAAAGAAAGCTGAAGCGGAAGAAATCAAAAAGAAGATAGAAGCGGCTGGTGGTAAAATAGAGCTTAAATAGTTATAATAGCTATTATGCAAATACTAGGGAAAATACTAGGGAGTGAAGCTCGGGTCAAGATTATGCGTCTTTTCCTAGTGTCAGGCAGTCAGGTATTTGAGGGAAAAGAAGTGGCAAAGCGTAGCCGGGT
>JAHFNF010000016.1 GCA_023267515.1 Candidatus Nomurabacteria bacterium
TATGTTTCTTTAAATTTAGCGCGTTTTTCTTCGGCATCTACAACCCCTGCCAAATTTTTATAAAATTCTTCTTGCGCATCTACTACATGTAAATTTATCCCTGCTCGCTTACAAGTATCTTTCACCTCTTCAATTTCCTTATATCGCGCACCGCCAGTATCAATCAAGAATGCATATAAATTATTTTTCATCACAGGCGCGAGCAATGCAGCAAGAGTGGTAGAATCTACTCCGCCAGAGACCCCGATAGCTGTGAGGCCACTTCCTACTTTTTTTAAAACTTCATCCCTAATTTCTTTGATCACATCCCCTGCTTGCCAATCCACTGTCGCCCCGCAAATATTTTCCGCAAAATTTTTCAAAATTAAGTTATTATCTTCCGTCTCAAACACCTCGGGGTGAAACTGCACCGCGTATATTTTTTTATCAGTATTTTCCATTGCTTCAATGGCATTGCCTGAATGCGCCGTCGCCCGGTAGCCACTCGGCACCTTGCTCACGACATCCCCATGGCTCGCCCATACTTTTAATTTTTTAGGCACACCCCTAAATAGCTCGCCATCTTCAATATTTATTTCTATCGGCCCGTATTCTTTACCGTGCTTCTCTCCACCGGTAACTAAGGATTTATCTTCGCGGTAAGCAACGTAGTGCATTCCATAGCAAATCCCCAGTACTGGGCAATTCATTTTAAAAATCTCTTCCGGAATATCTGGCGCATCTGGATCGTAAACGCTCGCCGCCCCACCAGAGAGGAGAATGCCTTTCGGCTTGTTGTTTTTTATATACTCTCCTATTGTGTCTGTACTGAAAATGATATTCTTGTGGCCGAGTTTTAAGAGCTCCCTGCCGATCACTTGGGTATACTGCGAGCCGAGATCAAGGATGACAAGTTGTGCAGTATTGTTTTCCATATTTTATACTTTTTTTATTATTTCATCTCGCTTCGGGCCAGTGGAAATAAAAGAGATGGGCACCCCGGTTTCAACCTCAATAAAATCCAAATAATCTTTCATCTCCTTTGGAATATCAGCTAGTGAGGTAAATCCTTTTGTATCTTTCTTCCAGCCAGGGAAAATTTTATAGACTGGCTTTGCTTCCGCGAGCTTGGAAATGTCCACTTCATCTTGCCCTTCGTAATGAGTGCAAACTGCTATTTCATTTAAGGTGTCCAATATATCAATCTTGGTAATACCGAGCTCAGTGACACCATTTAGGGCAATAGCATATTTAAGAAGCGGCAAATCGAGCCAGCCAGTCCGGCGCGGGCGTCCAGTCGTCGCCCCATATTCATTGCCTAAACCACGTAAAGCAATACCTTGCTTTAGCGGCACGGAGTCATTTACATCATAATTTAAATTCTCTTCATCAGCTCTGGTATGTGTTGTAGACCATTTATCAGCTTCTTGCCCACCAATCTCTGTCGGGAAACAGCCATTACCCACCCGGGTAACATATGCCTTGCAAACACCCAAGACAGTGCCGATGTCGGATGGAGCAAGGCCTAGGCCCACGCAAGCACCAGCAGAAGTTGTATGTGAGGAAGTGACGCCACGCCTCGTACCAAAACGCACATCAAGTAAGGTCCCTTGTGCCCCTTCCGCTATCACTTGCTCACCATTTTTCAAAGCAGTCTGTAAAAATGAATGGCAAGGCACAATATTTAAAGTCTGTAGTAGGGCCACTCCATCAAAAAATTTCTCTTCTTCTTCAGCGAGGGCTTTCAAATCTGGTTGAAAATTATATTTGCCGGATAAAGTTTTGAGATGGGATTCTTTTATTTCCTCGTAACGCTTGTGAAAAACTTTATCATCTTCTGCTTCATAAACTGCTAGATCATCTGTACGGCTGTAAAAATCTCCATAAGTGGGACCGATCGCTTTATTGGTTGTACCAATACGTCCCCCTCCGCGCTCGCTTTCTTGCACCGCCTCAATAAGCTTGGCTGTGGGCACCACCACTGTCGCTTCTTTCGCAATAAATAAATTTTCTTTCCACCACGGAGCGATGTCTTTTATCTCAGCAATTTCTTTTTTCATTGAGACGACGTCAATATTTACTCCGGCTCCTACAAGATTTTTTGTATTCTTTTCTAAGATTCCTGATGGGATGGAATGAAAAACCACTTTCCTGTTGCCAAATTCAATGGAGTGCCCGGCATTTGATCCGCCTTGAAAGCGAGCCACTAAAAGTTTTTGCGTTTCACTAAGAGTTGAAACAAGATAATCAATAAATTTTCCTTTTCCTTCGTCACCCCATTGCAACCCAAGTATCACTGATACTCGTTTCTTTTTATTATCACTCATATTATTTAGAATAATTCGGCGCTTCTTTGGTAATGGTCACATCATGTGGATGACTTTCCGTCATACCTGATTGGGTAATCTTAGTAAAATTCGCATCCCACATATCTTTTATACTTCCGGCCCCGATATACCCCATCCCTGCGCGAAGTCCCCCGACGTATTGATAGACAATTTCCGCCACAGTACCCTTAAACGGCACGATACCGACTATCCCTTCCGGCACCAACTTGGAGCTTTCTAATTCGGTATCTTGGAAATAGCGGTCCTTTGAGCCCTCTTGCATTGCTTCTACTGACCCCATCCCGCGATAACTTTTAAAACGCCTGCCTTCCAAGAGCACCATCTCTCCCGGGGACTCTTCTGTGCCAGCAAAGAGCGAGCCCATCATAACCGTGGATGCCCCAGCCACAAGCGCTTTTACCATATCGCCACTATAACGGATTCCCCCATCAGCAATTACCGGAATATCATAACCGGCATTTCTCAGAGCTTCAGCGGCATTCATAATGGCGGAAAGTTGCGGAACGCCAATACCAGCAATCACCCTCGTTGTACAAATTGATCCAGGGCCGACACCGACTTTTACCGCATCCGCTCCGGCCTTGGCGAGCGTTACCGCTCCCTCACCAGTAGCGACATTACCAACTATGATTTGAGCCTTTGGGTACGTTTTTTTAATTTTTTTTAAAGCATCAATGATACCCTTTGAATGCCCATGCGCGCTGTCTAGTACTAAAACATCCGCGCCGGCGTCCAGCAACTCTTTAGCAGAAGTTAGCGCTTGCGGTCCTGCGCTGATAGCCGCCCCTACTCGGAGCCTGCCACGCTCATCTTTTGAAGCATTTGGGTTGGCCTCACCTTTTTGAATATCCTTGTAAGTAATGAGCCCGACTAAAACACCTTTTTTATTTACAATCGGTAATTTTTTTATTTTATTATGGAGTAAAATATTTTTTGCTTGTGCAAGCGAACAGGATTCTGGTGCTGTAATAAGTTTCTTGGTCATCACGGTACTTACTTTTTTAGAGAGATTTGTTTCCGAGCGCATATCTCGGCTGGTAATAATGCCTACAAGTTTTCCTCCATCCTCCACGATTGGAAGCCCTCCGATACCTTTTTCCTCCAAGAGCTTTGTCGCCTCTGCCAAAGTTGCGTCAGGAGAAAGTGTATACGGATCTTGGATGATACTATTTTCAGATCGTTTAACTTGCTTAATCTGAGCCACCTGCTCTGTGATTGGCATATTTTTATGGATGATACCGATACCCCCAGCTTGGGCGATAGCCACAGCTAACCGTGCCTCGGTGACCGTGTCCATCGCGGCAGAAATGATGGGAGTGTTTAGAGCTATTTTTTTAGTTAAATGGGTCTTTACGATGACTTCACGGGGGAGTATCTCCGAATACCGAGGTATTATCAAGACGTCATCAAAAGTCAAAGACTCTTGTATATCCCCACGTTTTGAGGCCTTTTTCATTTAAGGAGTATAACATATTTATTTTTAAAAATAAAATATTAAGTTACCCTTGCTTTTTTAGCCAATCAATCATCTTACTAAAAGTAGCCTGGCCGGCTTCCCCACTTGCGGTAAGACCTTCTGCTTTCTGAAATGCTATGATGGCCTTTTTTGTACTATCGCCAAAATCATTGTCTATTTTATTTGTCGTATTATTGTAAATATTTAAAAATTGCTGAATAGTGCCCACCCGAGTACCTCGTGATTTTAGCTTCATTGTCACATTGTCATCTATGAGTTGCTGCAAAGCATTTATTAAATCTTGATATTTATACACGGTGGCTGGCGCCACTGGATTTTGTTCTGCCGGCTCAGTGTTTTGCTCACTTGTCTCTGCGATAGGCTGAAAAGCGCTGAGCTGATTTTTTAAATCAGCTGTTTCTTTTTCCAACTCTGCATTTTCTTTTTCAAGCGATTTTAACTTCTCGGTATTCACATGTTCACTGCCGGATTGGAGCGTAGTAATAGCCCAGTAACCTAAAAGGCCCACCAACGCCAAAACAACGATTGAAAACAAAGTAAATTTTAACTTTTCCATACAAATATAATATCAAAAAAACAAAAGATAAAAATCTTATTAATTCTTTTTCTTTTTAGCAAGTAGCGCGTGCTTGATAGCGAGACGCTTCTTGGTCTTGTGTGAACGTCTAGATTTCTTTTTTGGACTAAGGGTTGTTCCTCTTTTTGCCATATAATTTTTTGTTATTAGTAAGTTTGTATTATACTAGAAATTTTTTAAAAAACCTAATCAAAAATCTTAATCAAATATTCATCAATATCGCGCTGATCCCAATCGTAAAAATATTTTCCTTCATCATTTAATTCCCTTGCCAACTCTACCCCCACAAACCGCCAATGCCACGGCTCGTATTTGTAAAACGAATTCCCTTGTGGGTAAGAAAGAATAAAGCCATGATCATATGCATTATCGAGGAGCCACTGGTAGGCGGTTGTTTTTTCAAAACCGTTGAGCGAACCGTATAATCCAGGGGTTGTAAAATCTAGCGTCGTGCCGAGCTGATGCTCGGAATATCCTTGTTCTGCAGAAAAACTATTTGCTGTTCCTGCTCCATATTGCACAGTGTACGCATTTTTTAAATTATTTTGCATTTGAAATGAACGATAAGCGGAAGCGACCCAGATCACTATACCATCATGCTTTGCTTCTTCCAACATATCATCTAAAAAGGGAGAGACATCTGCTAAAATCTGAGTCTGTTTACTTGGGACACTGAGATACTCTTTATCAATATCTTCCAATTCAGTCGGCACATAATTTTCACTTAAAAAGTAAACTTTTGAATACTTTTTTAAAAGCTCAGGATCAATCGTGGTCAGCTTGGTAAGCTCATCTATTTTATCTTCTTGTCTTCTTTTTTGGCGTTCAAGTTTAAGATTAGTTTTTTGTTGATCGGAGAGAGTCGCGGTAATGCTGTCATTTTCACTTTGCACCTCTTCTAATCTATGCTCCAAATCTTTTAGGTTGCTTTCATAGGATGCAGTGATGCTGGTGAGCTCTGTCTTTGCGGCCGTAAGATTTGTATAAAGATAAAAAATCCCATAGCCTAAGGCCCCGATGACAACCACCCCAAGGATTTTAAGAGTGTTTCCTCTATTAAAATAAGCAATGATTTTTTCTTTCACTTTTGAATTATATCACAAAATATTTTTATTTCGGCTTATTGCTTAGTGACGTTGTAAAACAATAATTCTTACATATATAATCTCGCAAAAAACGTTCTTGGGAGTGTTGTTGACTAAATACAAAAAAGCTGTATTATTGGGACCATAAACGTTCTTAAAAAACAACACTTATGAAAACAATACCTTTACTCCCCCCGTTCAAACAGATACAGAGATTCGAAAGAAGGATAGGTAAAATAAAGAATAGATTCTTTTCAATGAATAAGTGGTTAGCATTTTCCATTATATTTTTTGGTTTATTTGGGGTATATCTGGCTATCAATCAAATCCCAATGTATCGATTCGCCTATCAATTAAATGCAATTGAAAAAAGAATACCATTTCTTCCGTGGAGTTTCACTATTTACTTCTCAATTTTTTTACAAATTGCGATCGTAATTCATCGCAGTTCGCAAAAATTATTTAGAGAATTAATAGGAATACTAATTCCACTGGTCATTCTATACTTCATCCTGTTTCTGTCTTTGCCACTAAGATACCCAGCGGAAAACTACCCTAGTGATAATTCCTTTATTTGCTCCCTCCGGAAGATAGATGTTGGGAATTGCTATCCGTCCCTTCACGTGGCTCTTACTATTATTTTTTCATTTGCATATGGGTATATTCAGAAACAAAGAAAATTAAGAATTTTAATGTGGATGTGGTCACTCCTTATCATTCTATCCGTCCTGACAACCAAGCAGCATTATCTATTGGATGTAGTGGCATCAATAGTGCTTACAATTGTATGGTGGATAAGATGGGGTATACCAAAGACAGTAGATAGGTATTATCAATATCTGGAGGCTAGGTATAGTAGCTAGCCGCACAAACCTTACTTGAACGAGATTATCAAATCTTTAATTCAAGTAAGGTTTTTTTATTGGGCTCCGGGGGTAGGGATCGAACCTACGACCAATCGCTTAACAGGCGACCGCTCTACCGCTGAGCTACCCCGGAATGTTTCTAAAAACTTTAAAGAACCACGTTATACTAGCAAAAAAGAGATAAAAAAACAATTTGCATTATATGAAAAATAAAGTAATATTGATAGGCAAACAAAAATATTGGGCCCTTAGCTTAGTTGGTAGAGCGCCTCATTTGCAATGAGGAGGTCAGGAGTTCGAATCTCCTAGGGTCCACAACGAGTCACCTTTGAGCCAATTTGGGCCTATAGTAAAATGGTATTACGCATCCATGGCATGGATGAGGTAGGGGTCCGATTCCCCTTAGGTCCACCAAAAGATAGATATCCGTTAAATTTATTTTTTACTAATCGCAAGCTCCAAGATGTGATCTATGAACTCTGACATATTTGAGCCGATAGAAAACAACGCTTTTGGTATAAGGGACTCTTCGGTGAGCCCTGGCAAGGTATTTACTTCTAGAGCGTATATTCCCCTATTTGGCACCACTATAAAATCACTGCGGGAGTAATGGCCAAGCCCGAGTCCAGTATGGATGGCGAGAGCTAGACGTTCAAGTTCCCTCTTCTCCACCTCGGAGAAATTTCCCGGGCATATTTCTTCGGACTTACCAGAATACTTTGCCTCATAATCAAAAAAACGCGAGCCAATTGGCGGACGAATTTCAATAGCTGGCAATGCGTATAAATCTTTCCCGCGGAATTTTTCTATCACTCCGACTGTCGCTTCCTTCCCTGCTATCAACTCTTCCGCAAGGATGCTGACATTTTTATTTTCCATACTTTCAAAAGCCTGCGCGAGCTCAGGCAAAGTCTTGCAAACGCGAATACCCAATGAAGACCCGCCAGTCAGTGGTTTTAAAATCCAAGGTGGTGATAACTTTTCAAAAACTTCCCTCGCCTTTTTCCTAGCATAAAATTCTAAAGGACCATCAAAGTCTTCTTGATATAGTGGAATTAAAAAGTGTTTTGGGGTTTTTATGCCAAGCTGTGCAAATTGTTCTTTGGCTAAAACTTTATTGTATCCAACAGCCGATGGCACTGACTCGGAACCAGTATAAGGAATACTCCAATTTTCTAAAACTTGTTGTAATTTGCCGTCTTCACCAAAATCACCATGCAGAGCGTTAAACACAACATCAACCGAACGTGCCAATTTTTCTTGAGAAATTGGCAAACCGTTTAGGTGACAAACACCTTCCTTATCAACTAGAAGATCAAAAGGTTCGTATTTTTTACTTAGTATATCGCCACGCAAGTGCGAAAGAACATTCCCGCCCGTGGCAAGTGAGATATCATATTCAGGGCTTACACCTCCGCGAATAACACCGACTTTTATCATAGCCTTATTTTAGCATATTCCTTCCACGAATCTTCCTATGGTAAGTAATGGCAAACCTATGCGCCTCGGAGTTTGCCAAAAGAATAGCTTTTTCGTTCAAGCCCTCTGCTTTTCCAGAATACAAAATCTGTCTCGGCCTACGACGCTCGTCTTTCACCACTGCCACTACTGGTATGGAAAGGCCGGCTTTCTTTTGAAACTTTTTTGCTGCATTGAGCTGTGCCCGCCCGCCATCTATCACAATAAGACCAGGATATTGCCATTCTGGATGATTGAATCTCCGCTCTAGTACCTCGAGCAATGCCCCAGTATCATTGGAACTATCGTATTTCCTTATCTTAAATTTTCTATATTCGTTTTTATTTACTTCTCCATTTTCTACCACCACCATCACTCCTACCATATTTTTACCAGAAGTATGGGCAATATCGTATGCTTCGATGCGTGAAGATTGAGAGCTGTGCTTGAAGGAGTCTTCGCTCTTAATTAATGCCACATCATTTATGTGCTTTAAAGCAAATAATTGTTTTTTGATTTCATTTGCTTCTTCGAATTTATGCTCCTTTGCCAGCTTTTTCATATCTCTTTCAAGCCCTTTTAAGATCCTTGTCTTTTTACCTTCAAAAAAAAGAATAATATTTCTTATATTCCTCTTGTATTCGTCCCCCTCCGGTGCAAGTTTTATCTGCCGATAAAATTCATAATTATTTTTAGATTTATCGTCAAGATATGGAAAAATCTTTCTTATGATTTTCATCGCTTCGCGAAGCTGGTTTCCATTTGGATATGGACCAAAAATGTTTGCGAAGGCGGCGGAATTTTTTTGATTCTGAAGCTCCTTGCCTCGAACTAGAGCAATTTTATTGTCTTTTGTTATACAAACATAATTGAAACTTTTATCATCTTTTTCTTTGGTATTGTAATAAGGCTGATTTTTTTTTATTAAATTTGCTTCAAGAATTAAAGCCTCGAGCACCGAGTCAGTTTCCTGCCATTTTATACTCGTCGCTTTGGTAATCATATCCACAATCAAGGGCCCACGCATATTGAATAAATCCCTAGAAAAATAGCTTTTTACCCGGTCTTTGAGCGATGTCGCCTTACCAACATATAAAATATCCTTATTTTTAAGGAAAAAATACACCCCTGGCCTATCTGGAATCTTATATTTTTTCAGCTGTTGACTATTCATAATTTATATGATAACATAATTCTAAACCCCCGTAAAACCCCTAATTTTATGAAAGAAAAACCACCCCCAGTTCCTTTTTTTTCTGTTTTTTATCCTCTTGAAGTTGCATGTGATACAATACGTGGAATTCCAATTTCATTAGTCAAAGAAAAAATAGACTTTATTGAAAATAACTTTACTGGAAAAAATAAGTATATCGTTGAAGACGGTAACTTAGTTTCAGTTAGAATAGCAGTCAGTAAAGAGATTCAGGAAACACGTAAAACTTTATTAAAAGTGAACATGTCTCCTGAGGCAAGCCATGAGGAAAGAGAAAGAAGAGCAACAGAAAGATGTCAAAAAATCTTGAGAGTTGAGGACATTCTAGCCATTGCTAGCTTCGCTAAAGGTATTGTTATGGAAGCAGAAAAAAGGCGAGGGATTGCTTTGAGTTAAAAAACTCTCAACAAGGGAGAACCCGGAAATTTCTGTGTTCTCTCTTTTTTTATTTCCTCAAAACTTTTTTTAGATATTTTCCTGTATAACTCTTTGCATTATTGGCCACTTCTTCTGGGGTACCTTTAGCAATCAAGACTCCACCTTTATCCCCTCCTTCCGGCCCAAAGTCTAAAAGATAATCGCTAGATTTTATCAAATCCATATTGTGCTCAATGACGACGACAGTGTGCCCTTTATTGACAAGCTTATCTAAAACAGAAATCAAATTTACCACATCATCATAATGCAGTCCCACCGTTGGCTCATCAAGCAGATAAATAGTTTTTTCAAGATACGGCCGAAAAAGCTCGCTAGAGATTTTTACTCTCTGCGCTTCCCCGCCAGAAAGTGTCGTCGCCGATTGGCCGAGCTTTACATAGCCGAGGCCCACATCCATCAATGTCCTGCATCGGTCATAAACACTTGGAATATCTTCAAAGAAATTAATTGCGTCTTCTACTGTCATTTGCAAAATCTCGTAGATATTTTTATTTTTATATTTTACTTTTAGAGTCTCTTTATCAAAACGCTTTCCCATACACACATCACAAGTCACATACACCGTCGGTAAGAAATGCATCTCCACCGCTATCTCGCCATTCCCCTCACAGGCCTCACAGCGCCCGCCTTTCACGTTGAAAGAAAAACGATTCTGCTTCCACCCGCGAAGGCGAGCTTCTTCCGTCTCGGCAAAAAGATCGCGTATAAAGACAAACATCCCTGTATAAGTGGCAATGTTTGAACGCGGGGTTCGGCCGATCGGACTTTGGTCTATCAATACTGTGCGCTGTAAGTATTCACTGCCTGAAAAAGAGGCACAGTTGAAAGTGGTATTTGACCGATATTTTCTCTCAAACCTCGCTTGCAGATTTTTATGCAAAATTTCATACATAAAAGAAGATTTACCCGAGCCGGAAACTCCAGTGATAGAAACCAGCCGCCCAAGCGGAATCTCTGCATTTAAATTCTTTATATTAAAAATCTTTCCGCCGACGATTTTTAGACTGCCCTTTTCTCCAGTCCGTCTTTTTTCCGGCTTTTCAATTCTCGCTTCCTCGCGCAAATATGCCAAGGTGCGGGACTTTGAAGTATTCTTCGGCGCAGTCAAAAGCTTGTCCAAATAATCTGCCACCACTATCTCCCCGCCGTGCACACCCGCTTTTGGACCAATGTCCACAATATAGTCCGAAGAGTAAATCGTATCTTCATCATGCTCTACGACTATAATAGTATTGCCCAAATCTCGGAGATCAATCAGAGTTTTTATTAATCTTTCATTGTCCCGTTGGTGAAGCCCAATCGTAGGCTCATCCAGCACATACAAAGCACCGACGAGGCGTGAGCCGAGCTGGCTCGCAAGACGAATGCGTTGCGCTTCCCCACCGGAGAGGGTATTTGCCCGCCTGTTTAGCGCCAAGTATTCCAAACCGACATTTAATAAAAATTCCAAACGGGATTCAATCTCTCGCAAAAGCACCGCCGAAATCTCGCGCTCTTTTGCACTTAATTTTAATTTATTAAAAAATTCCACTGCGTCTTCTATTGATAAAGAAGTGACATCCACGATGTTCAAAGCAGAATCAGAAAAATTCTGTCCGTGTCGGAGCCCCCGCAGAGAGGGTAAAGCGGCAGAATTTTTTTTAATCTGCGTAGCTCCTAACAAGACATGAAGTGCTTCGGGACGCAGACGTTTCCCCCCACATTCATCACACGGATCTTCCCCAAACATATGCTTCGTGCCAAGTCCGTGACACACAGGGCAAGCCCCGTGCGGAGAATTGAAAGAAAATAATCTAGGTTCTATTTCCGGATACGAAAAGCCATCCTTCGGGCAGGAAAATTTTGCCGAGAGCAATGTTTCTTCTTTATCTATTTTTATGTTCACTAATCCATCTGATTCTAAAAGAGCCCGCTCCACTGATTCAGAAAGTCGCAATTCAACATCTTTGCTATCTTTACCAGCAAATTCATGCGCAGTAAATTCATCCACCAACACATCAATATCATGCTTTTTGTTCTTGGTTAAATCTATCCGCTCGCGGAGCTTTTTCATCACTCCGTCCACCCGCACTTGCGTATATCCTTTGCCGAGCAAATCGTAAAGAAGCTGATAATATTCTCCCTTCCTTCCCCGCACCATCGGCGCAAAAATCTGTATCGGGGTGTCGTTAAATTCCACCCCCATCACTTTCTTTTTCGGGCCAGAGAGCTTAGAAATTTTATCCATAACGAAATGAATAATTTCTTCATTGGAAAGTTTTTTAATTTCATCTCCGCAAACGAGGCAGTGCGGCCGGCCGACGCGCGCGTAAAGCACGCGCAGATAATCATAGATTTCAGTAATCGTCGCCACTGTGGAGCGTGGGTTGTTTGAGCGGGATTTTTGGTCTATAGAAATGGCCGGGGACAATCCTTCAATCTCATCCACGTCCGGCTTGGCCATTTGCTTTAAAAATTGGCGGGCATAAGAAGAGAGGGACTCCACATACCTCCGTTGCCCCTCGGCAAAAATCGTATCAAAAGCAAGCGAGCTTTTCCCGCTCCCCGAAAGCCCAGTAAAAACTATCATCTTGTTGCGAGGCATTTCTACCGTCACGTTCTTTAGGTTGTGCGTCCGAGCCCCCTTCACTATTATTTTGTCGTTGTTTTTTTGCATATGGCGATGTAAAACCTCAAATCCCCCACAGCGCTCGCTAGGGGGTATGTATTAATTTGTAACGTTATTATAGCATAAAATTGTAAAATAAAAAAGCCTCGCTAGTGCGGGCTTTTATTGAAACATTCGTAAGATTCATTTTTTCTTTTTTCTTTTTGTTTTCTTTTCGTTGTTAAGAAGTTTATCAATAACTTTGATTAAATTACTCTTAGCTTCAGTTGCTGTATATCCTTCGGCTAAGGCTCCAAAAATTTCTACACACCATGAAATATACCTTTTTGGGGTAACTTTTACGGTGTTCATGGTTAAAGTTAGGGTTTGCATTGTATTTTGTTTTAAGGTTAAAAAAACTATTGTTTAAATCAATAAGTAAAATACTATATTAATAGTATGAAGTCAAATTTTATTTATGCTCGCCGTTTTGCCAGCCGAACATTTTGCCGATCATATCGGCAGTTTCGCGCTTGCGGGCGATTTTTATCATGCCGTCTTGAGCGACGATTTTAAGAGGTGGAGCAAGTAGACAGTGGCGTGATGATAACGCATCTTGGTAAGCGCCGGTGTCCAGTATCGCCACAAGCTGATCTTCTGCTTCTGGAATCTCCGGCATTAAAATATAATTTCCGCCTTCAGTGTATTTGTCGTCCGAGTCGCAAGTGCTCCCCGCGAGCCACACCCGCTTCATTTTCTTGCTCATCATATTGGAGGCCGGAATCGCATGCCACTTTTGATGTATCGCCCAAGTATCTTTCAAATCATTCATAAATGACCCGTCCACTACATACCAAGCTTTCGCATTCGCCTTCGGTATCGCCTTTTCGGAAATCACTTTGTAAATAGTAATCTGCGCAGGGGCGACGATGTACTGCCCCCATTCCACCGCGAGGTTCGGGTGCCGGATGCCGGCTTTGTCTGAAAGATTTTTTAATAATTTTACGATTTTATTTGAAACACCTTTAGCGGTGTAGAACTTTTTCTTTTCATAAGGAATACCAAATCCCCCGCCGATATCCAAGGTGTCCAAGGTCGGATGAGTCTTTTGCATTTCCACATAAATGCTAAACGCATGCCGGACGCCGTCTAAAATACTCTTCTGCGTCTTGATCTGCGAGCCCAAATGATAGTGCATTATTTTTAGATTTTTAATCTTCACTAAATTCAGCGCATCTTTTTCTGACAAACCAAAACGGTCAAACTTTTTATCCCAATGCGTGTCCGCCTTGATGGAAAGGTCTATGCGCACGCCGATGTCGCCCTTGAATTTTGAAAGCCGTTCAATCTCTTCCGGACCTTCAATGATAGGCACGATGTTCATCCCTTT
>JAHFNF010000017.1:0-11076 GCA_023267515.1 Candidatus Nomurabacteria bacterium
GTACATCCACACCGGAAGTCTTTTTATATTCATCCGCAATCCAATTTATAATCTTATGGTCAATATCTCGGCCACCCAAATGGCTATCTCCATCGGTAGATTTTACTTCTATCACATCATCTCCGATTTCAAGGACAGAAACATCAAAAGTTCCCCCTCCAAAGTCAAAGACGACTATTTTTTCATTTTTCTTTTTATTAAATCCGTAAGCAAGCGCGGCAGCCGTCGGCTCGTTTATAATTCTCTTTACATCAAGGCCGGCGATTTGTCCTGCATCTTTTGTCGCCTGTCTTTGCGCATCATTAAAATATGCCGGCACGGTGATGACTGCTTCAGTGATTTTCTCTCCAAGTTTTGCCTCCACATCCGCTTTTATTTTAGAAAGAATCATTGCCGAGACTTCTTCTGGGCGCATCCATTTTTCACCGATTTTTACTTCCACTCCGCCAGTCGCCCCTTTCTGAATCTTAAAAGAAACATTCTTCATATCTTTCTGCACTTCCGGGTCATCAAAATTGTGCCCCATAAAACGCTTGATGCCGTAAATAGTATTTTCTGGATTCGTCACCGCTTGGCGTTTTGCAAGAAGACCCACCAATCTATCACCATTCTTTGCAACAGAAACCACGGACGGCGTCGTCCTCGTCCCTTCAATATTTTCTATAATCTTCGGCGCACCTCCCTCAATGATTGCTACTGCCGAATTTGTTGTTCCTAAATCTATTCCTATTATTTTTGACATATTTTTATTTTAAATAAATCCACCTTTGGCGGACAACTAATAATTAATAAATCAATTATATACAAGCCAAAATCTTTTTGCAAGTTTTTCGTGAGCGCGAAATACTTGTCAAAAGAGAATAAACACTATAAAATATAGCTATGAGTAAAAAGTCCCCTCAAAATGCCATTTTAAAGGTCTTGGGTAGGAAAAAGGCAGTTTCCCTAGAAAACCTTAAAAATGAAGCAGAAAACAGCATTTTAGACCAAAAAAAGGGCTTCAAAACCCAATATTCAATCGCTCGTGCCATAAAAAACCTCGTTGAAAGCGGAATGGCCGAAACCCTGCCTTCCGATCAAGGACAATACCTGCGCCTCACTTCCGCCGGCCGAAAAAAACTGGCCACTTCCGAGATTTCCGAGGGCATTCTCCCCGTCCCCGCCGTTTGGGATGGGCTTTGGAGAATCATCATTTTAGATTTACCGGAGGAGCGCAAGCAGGAGCGCGAAGCGTTACGCTACCTCCTCAAAAAAGCGGGCTTCGCCTGTGTGAAAAATTCTGTCTGGGTCTCGCCTTATCCATACGAGCACCTTTTTATGAATATCAAAAAAGATCTCGGGCTTTCCACCGAGCTTATGATTATCGTGACGGAAACGATAGACGAGGAAACTAAAACTGAATTTTTCAAACTGACAAAATAAAATCCTCCGTATAGGCGGAGGATTTCAAAAAAATCTGAGCAGTTGTCAGTTCGCTTTTTCTGCGGTGACAAGCAGCAAGTAGCTGGCATTGTAGCTGAGAAGTCCACTCGAAGCAATTTCAGAGAAGCTAATCTCTGTGTCTCCAAATACGGCTACCGGTATCCAGGCGTGTCTTGGGTGTTCCACATTCTGTTCTGAGAACATAAACACCTGACCTATGATTGGCATTGGATGGAGAAATTGCTTTAAATCGTTTCCCAGGATGAGCCCATCGTGCTCTTTCAGGTAAGCAACACACTGTTCCTCTGAGGCATCACTCAGTTGGAGGATTTTCACCTCAAACTTTTTGTCGCCTATGTGGACATTAAACGAGGTTATCGTTTCTCCGATAGCCGGAGAGCTGCGCGGTTTGAAATGCTTATTGCTTTGCGCGGAAGCAAAAGAAATATGAAGTGACAGCATTAATGCTATCAGCACCATGCCCCGTAGGGACTTTGCGATTTTTCTTTTCATTTTTACTTGTTTAGGTATTGTTCGTGTCTATAATACCATACAAAATATAAAAAAGCAATAGCGACTACTTCATCCCGAAAACATTTACTCGCGAAGCGCGAAGTACTCTATCTCCTATTTTATAGCCAGCCTGGATGATTGAAGCAATGGTATGATCCTTCTCCTTATCCTCGGTATCAATAGTCTCAATGGACTGGTGAAGATTTGGGTCAAATTTATCTCCTATTTTTGAATCAATTGGAACGACGCCATAATCAGCCAGCACCTTCAAAATCTGCTGATGGATGTATTCCACACCTTGGCGCCAATTTTTATCTACTTTTTCCCAGGCCTCTTTGTTTGCAAAAGCCATATCAAAGCTATCTAAAACTGAAATAAAATCGGTCAGTATCCCCTCCTGCACAATATTTTTAAAATTAACCGCTCTGTCCGCCTCTTCCTTTCGGTAATTCACAAATCCTGCCCGCTCTTTCTGCCAGCCAGTCAAATATTCTTCTTTTTCCTTCTTCGCCTCCTTTAAATCCACGCGGAGCTTCTTGAGGGTTTTCTTCAAATCCTCCTCTCCATCATCATTGAATTCAAATTCAACAACCTCAGACTGATCTTCTGGGATTTTTTCCTCTTCATCATTCATAGATTTATATTACCACAACTATCTCTTAGACCATTGCGGCGCTTTACGTGCCTTCTTCAATCCGAATTTTCGGCGTTCTTTGGCGCGAGGGTCACGCTTCAGGTATCCTAGTTTCTTGATTTTGATATGTAATTCTTCTTCAGACATCACGAGGGCGCGAGCGAGGCCGTGACGCACCGCTTCGGACTGAGAGTGAATCCCCCCGCCCATAACTTTTGCCTCCACACTCCACTTCTTGGAGGGTTTGCCCAAAAGTATCGGGTCTTGAATCAATTGTTTCTGATCATTTGTTTTAAAATATTCTTTCGCATCCTTGCCATTGACGATAAAAGTCGGCTTGGTGGACTCGGTAATACGCACCCGTGCAGTGGATGTCTTTCTTCGCCCTATTGCTTCAATGTATCTTTCTTTTGTCATATTTAGTCAGTTATTGTTAAGTTTGCAACCATCTTTCTGCGCAATTTATTATCTGGAAGCATTTGCACTGTCGCAAGGCGGATAAGCTCTTTATATCCTTTCTTCTCGGCCGTTTCTGAAGCCTTCATCACTCGAAGACCGCCTGGATAACCTGAGTATCTCGTATGAAAAATCTCCTCCAACTTCTTGGTAGTTATTTTCAATTTTGAGGCATTGATGACTTTTACAGGGCCACCAGAATAAATATTCCGTTCAAACTTTGGAGAATTCTTACCGAGCAAATATCCCGCTGTCTCAGAGGCGACTCGGCCCAATGTTCTTCCTCCTGCATCTATTGTTACTTCTTTGCTATATTCTTTTTTGGTGTTTATTTTTGCCTTCATATATTTATATTAATTCAATTTGAATCATCTCCGTAGCGTCGGCCTTGCGCACTCCCAATTTCAGCAATCTTGTATATCCGCCCTTACGATCTGAGTATTTTGGCGCAATCGTTTCAAAAAGCTTTTTCACTTCTGGTCGGCGGTTTGAAAGCTTTGAAATAGCTAAACGCCTTGATGCCATATCTCCCTTCTTGGCCAAGGTTATAAGTTTCTCCATAAATGGTCGGAGTTCCTTTGCTTTTGGAGCCGTGGTCTTGATTTTTCCGCGGACGATCAAATTGAGCGCCAATGAATTCATCATCGCTTTCCGCTGCACCTTTCCTCGTCCGAATTTTCTGTTTACATTGTGATGTCTCATAACATTATTACTAGTCCTTCATACTTAGGTCATACTTACCTAGGACCTTTTTAATTTCCGTAATGCCTTTTTCTCCCATTCCTTCTATTTCTAGAAGATCTTCTTTACGCTTGCGGGCGAGTCCTCCAAGGGTACGAACATTCGCATTGGTGAGCGCATTCAAAGTCCTAGTAGAAAGGTCAAGGCTATCAATTCTAGTCTTCAACACGTCAGTGACGTCCTCCTTGCTCTTTCCCGCCGCTACATCCTCTGCCTTTTCTTCATCTCTTACTTTCTTTTCCATTTTTACGTCTTCCTCCGGCTCCTTAAAGTCCACAATGGCTTTCAGCTGGTGGATCATTATTTCAATAGAACGAGTGAGGGCCTCACGAGGAGTAAGGGTACCGTTTGTTTCTATCGCAATGCGAAGACGATTGTGATTTGTCTTGTCCCCTACGCGCATATTTTCCACCTCATAGGAAATCCGGCGGATAGGTGTAAAGATGGCGTCTACCGCTATCGTGCCGATTTCCACTTTTTCTTTTTGAATAACTTCTTTTGGGACAAAGCCGAGCCCTTTTTCAATTTTCATTTCAATATTCAAACTTATTTTTCCAGTAATCTCAGCGATATGGAGCTCTGGATTCAAAATCTCCACCTGCCCACCAGTCTTGATGTCAGCAGCAGTAACCTCCTTTGGACCCTTGATAGAAATATTTACTGTCTGGGGTTCATCAGAATTCATCTTGAAACGAGCTTTTTTCAAATTTAAAATTATGACAATTACATCCTCCTTGACACCGTCTAAGACTGAAAATTCGTGATTTACACCTTCTATCTTGATAGAGGTGACTGCGGCGCCGGGGAGAGAAGAAAGAATAATTCGGCGCAAGCTATTTCCTAACGTATGGCCATAGCCAGGATAAAGGCCATCAATTTCATATATTCCTTTATTTTCTTCCTCCTTCACCACTCTTGGTTTTGAAGGTAAAATTATATTGTAGTCAATCATATTTTTATATTAAAAATTTTTAAACCCAACTTAATTACTAATACTATCGGCTATAAAATTCAAGCACTGTGTTTAGGTCAAGGAAAGTCTCAATGTTTTTCGGCTTGTCCTTGATCGACCCTTCACCTTTCTCCGGGTTGAATGCAAGCCAAGCCGGAGGATTATATTCTTTTAATTTTAAGGCTAAACCTTCAAAAAGTTTTTTAGTCTTGCTCCCTTCTCGAATTTTTACGATATCTCCCGCCTTTACTTCAAAGGAAGGTATGGTGACTTTTCTATCATTTACCACGATGTGCCCATGGGAGACCATCTGGCGAGCAAAAGCGCGAGTGTTGGCGAGTCCCATCCGATAAATAGCATTATCCAATCTTGCTTCTAGTCTTTCGTAAAGCTTGTCCGCAGCGCCAGCACCTTTTGCTTTCATAGCATTTTCCACATAGTTTGAAAGCTGACGTTCCGTGATTCCATAAGAAAAACGAATTTTCTGCTTTTCTACTAGGGCCGTGCCATATTCAGAAAGGGCTTTTGGGCGCTTCCCGCCCTTGACAAATTTACCAGAAGAAGCAGAAAACTTCGTGGTCTGGCATTTGTCATAAACTCCTGGACCTAGGCGACGGCAAATTTTAAATTTTGGTTTTGATATCATATATTTTTAAAAAATTATTGTACTCTTATTTATACTCTGCGGGGCTTCTTTGCTTTTGGACCATTGTGCGGTACCGGGGTCGCGTCTTTGATTGAAGAAATATCAATACCGTGCGCCATAAAGGCTCGGATTGCAGGCTCACGCCCTGAGCCTACGCCTTTGACCACGACATCCGCCTCCACTATACCGAGTGTTTTGGCTTTTCCCCTACCACATCACCTGCCTTAGAGGCTGCGAAAGGTGTGCCCTTTTTTGCTCCTTTAAAACCGAGCGCGCCAGTAGAAGACCAGAAGACAGCATTACCCATCTTGTCAGAGAAAAGAACTTTTGTGTTATTGAAGGTAGCGTCAATATGCAAAATGCCTGAACTAATTTTTTTCTTAGGTATTTTTGCAACAGGTGATTTTTTTTCTTCCACTCCTTCCACCTTCTCTTCGGTTGTAATTTTTGTTTTTCCCATTTTGATAATTTATTTTTATGTCTTACTCTCCTTTCTTCGTCCAGATGCCATCGTCTTTCTTACATTGCCGCGCACAGTACGAGAATTTGTCTTCGTTCTCTGGCCACGCACTGGCAAACGCTTCATATGGCGAACTCCTCGATATGCTTTAATATCTTTTAGGCGCTTTATATTGCCTGCTACCTCTCTTTTAAGGTTTCCCTCAATTGTCATACTCTCCACCACTCCGCGAATTTTGTTTTCCTCGTCTGCCGTTAAATCTTTCGCTTTCTTCCCGCGTGGAATTTCCACCTTGTCAAGAATCCTTCTGGCCATCGGAATACCAATACCGTAAAGGCAGGTCAGCCCGATTTCAAGTCTCTTTTCGTTTGGCACTGTGATTCCAAGGATTCTCATAATTATTGCTTTTGTTTGTGTTTTGGGTTAGTGCAAATAACTCGTAAATGCCTTTTACGTCTGATTATTTTGCAATTATCACAAATTTTTTGAACTGCTGATTTTACCTTCATAATTTTTTAAAATAATACAACAAGACGAAAACCAAGAAAATAAGAGAAAAAACCCTTATTTTCTAGGCTTTTTTAATATTTAAAAACTGTAATTTCTAGTATACACTATACTGAAATAAATTACAACCTTTTAGTGATCCTACCCTTTCCGCCATAGGGATCAAGCACGACCTCCACCGAGTCCCCGATTAGTACCTTGATTCTGTTCATCCTCATTTTTCCTGAAAGATACGCTAAAATTTCCTTTCCTGCTGGAATTTCTGGGTCTTCAATATTGACTCTGAAAAGAGTGCTCGGCAATGCCTCAGTGACAGAACCTCTAACGGTCAAGGCCTTTTCATTTTCACTCATTTGGATAATTCACAATTATTTTAATATTTTTTCTTTTTTCCGGAAAAGAACTTTTCCAAGCTGGCCGGATAGATGAATCTGCTGAGGCAATGTTCGGATATTTTGCAAGCGTATTTTTTAAATCCTTTTTACTTATACCCATTAGAGTCTGAGCGAGCTCCTCTGTGTCCACGATCCAAATAACTTTTACATTCCCTATTAGGGTAAAACTAATATTCTTTGAATCAGTAAAAGTGGAAACATTTTGGGTCTGTGGAGAAAGGGAGAAGGCGAGGTCTTGTATTTTAGGAATAAGAACCTCGCTACCATCGTAGTCTTTTATTAGGTTAGAGACAATGGCCTTGGTAAGGTTTTTTTCATTTAGAATAAATCCATAAAGCGTGCCTTTCAGACTGACTGTCGTAGAACCGTTGTTTGGTAACGAAAAGGTCGGATCTTTGTCTATATCCAGTAGCGTTGCATCTTTAAAGAGAACAAAACCTGTCGGCAATTTATCAGTAGCGTCTTTTAGGAGTTTAGTTTCCAGATTGTTTTTTAGTTCGGCCGAGGCAGAGGCTTTATCTGTTTCTGAAATTTGACTTACTTGGCCTTTGAACCCACCAGTCATTCCACCCTTTGATCTGCCATAAAATTTTGTGTATTTTGGAGTTCCCTTAAAACCAAAAATCTTAAAATCAAGAGGGTCGCTATTGTATTCTGGTCCAGTCTCTGCTCCGTAAATACCTACTTCAATAGACCCAGGGGTTTTGCCTGTCATTCCTGGCAATGTAACGGCCGCCGCGGTCTTGTAGAGTTTTCCATTAGAACCTTCCAGTCTGGTATTTATGTCCAGCCGTTGTGATGCAGTGCCAAAAGCGTTGTACAATATTACTTTGCCGGTAGCATTTGTAGCGCTATCTTTTACTCCATTTGCCTGAATGGTTTTTGACTGCTCGCCAGAGAGTACCATTAGGTCAAAAGTCAGATCACTACTAGAAGCATCTTTGATGGCGCTAAAAGAAGCGTTGAGTTTGAAGTCATTAGTATTCGGCACGATAGTGACTTCTGCGGACGAAAATAGGAAGGAAATTGAGAAAATAAGAAAAACAATAGAGATAATGGCCACAAACCAAAGGGCATGCTTGCCACCTCTACGAGGAGGAATTAACTCAGATATTGGCCTCTCTGGTAGAATTTTCTCTGGGGGCAAGGTGTCCCGAAAAGTAGGAGTTTTACTCTTGCCTACTTTTTTTGCTTTTACCATATCTTGAAAAGGAATTTTTGCCATAGATATATATTATTGCAGAAACCGAGCAATGTAAATAGACTCAATGATAATAAAGCGATCTCGCACCACTGCCTCCTTGAAGGTAGCTATGCCGTGAAGTAGCGCGGCATTGATAATAATGATTTTAAATTTTGACTCAGTGAGGGTGTATTGGTTGAACTGTTCGTTTTTTATTGTATCCACAAACCAATCCGCCACATCATCATCAGTGGTCAAAAAAATAGTAGAGGGTATTGAAATATCATTGGAAAGTCCTACTAGCGCTTCCTGAAATTTTTTCAACCAGTCTAGACCAATCTGAAATAAGGCTTTGTCTATCTTGTCTGACAACTTTTTCTCAGCGTGATCCTTTTTATATAGAGCAAATAAGGATTCTGCCTGATCTGCCGTTTTACCAAGGGAGTCCATAATTCCGCGCAAAATAAAATTCTTGCCCAATGGAAAAGCAATCGCCTCCTTTAAAATATCCTTTTTTGCCATACTAATATCTGTGACCTCACTACCTATATCAATCAATAAAAAGTTCTCACGGTGAATAAACATATCTCTCGAGACAGCAAATGCCGCCATCACAAAAGACGAGAACTTTATACCTTTTGAGCGTAAATGTCTGCCGATAGCCTCCTCCATTTTTTGCAAGGCATACTCGGGGCTCATTGAAAAAAACAAAACCATCTCCAGCTTCGTTGCCTTTTTTTCCAATGGACTATCGGTGACGTACCCATTGAGAGAGGTCTTCATATTTTTAAATTCAATCAGACGCATATCTCTTCCGAGGGACGCGTATTTTTCCATATGCTCCTCCTTAAAGAGGGCTATTTCTTTTTGAATGAGGCTGTCAGCTAATTTTGAGGTAAATACAAATGGATTATTTTTCTCCAATAAGATAGTTCTCGTTTGCGACGCATACCAGGGTGAGGAAAGAACGCAAAAGATCTTGCTGGGCGCGCCAAGGTTGGAAAGACTTATTTCTTTTGCCACTTCCTCAAGCGCCTTTAAGGTATTTACAAAAAATCGCTCAAAATCAAATACCTCTTGAAAAGGTATTGATTCACGAACCGAGAAAATAATTTCAGGTGAGCTCCCGCCGTCCGTCCAAAAAAGTGCTCCACCTACTCCTGATGAGCCAATATCAAATACAGCCACCAATTCTTTTTTTTCTTTTTTAGAAAACAAACTCATAGATTGATTATAGCATAAAACCTACCCTAAAACGGCCTTGATACGGCGAATTCCTTGGGAAGATGCTTCTTCTTTTTGGATTTTAAAGTGACCAATTTCGTTAGTGTTTGTGACATGCGGGCCACCGCAAAACTCAATACTCACCGGGCCACTCGCATGCATAATTTTATAGACAGATACAATAGGCGGGTACTTCGCGCCGAATTCCATCTCTGCGCCCAGCTTTTCCGCTTCCTCAAGAGGCATCTCGTGACGAATTACCGGAAGCCCTGCGCTAATCCACTCATTTACCCTGTTTTCAATTTCTTTTTTTTCTTCGTCTGTAATTTTCCTATCAAATACAAAATCCATCCTTAAGCGCTCCTCATTTATATTTGACCCGCGCTGCTTTACTTGTTTGCCAAATTTTTCCTGTAGCGCTGCTAAAAGTAAATGATGCGCGGTGTGAAGTTTTATAGTATTCGGTTCATGATTGGCAAGGCCTCCCTTGAACATCCCTACCGATGCAGTCTGCGACAACTTTTGATGTTCTTTCATTTTTTCCTCATAATCTCCCCTGTCTATCATTCGGCCTTCCTCTTTGGCTAGTTCCTCGGTAAGCTCAATCGGAAAGCCATACGTCGTAGCTAAAGTAAACGGATCAATGCCTTTTTTAAATTCTTTCATTCCCTTTTCCAGTGTTTCCTTGAATTTTTCTTCCTCCTTATTTATTTCACTCATTACTAAATTATTAGTAATATCATAATTAGACTTATACTGGCTGACCACAACCTCAGCAAGTTTAGATAAATTATTTTTAGGTATACCCAAATTGTCTGAAAACCTAACAGCACGGCGCAATACTCTACGAAGTATATATCCCCTCCCTTCATTACCTGGCACAACTCCATCAGTAATTAAAAAAACAGCTGAACGGATATGTTCCGCTACAATTCTTTCTGCCTTACTGTCCTGTGTTGTAGAAAGCTCTTTTATTTTTACAACAATTGAATCAAATAGGTCTGTTTCATAAAAACTTTTCTTTTTTTGCACAATAGTTACCAATCTTTCTAAACCCATACCTGTATCAATACCGAGAACATCCAATTTTTTAAGATTGGCTTCACCTTTATCTAATTTTTCGCGAGAACCATCACAAAAATATTCATTAAAAACAATATTCCAGATTTCTACATCCTGTCCATTAGCATTTTTACAGTAAATCTCTGTTGTTGGTCCACAGGGTCCAGAATCCCCTGTTGGTCCCCAAAAAACATCTTTGCCGTCTTCTCGTATATCTTGCATTCCAAGTTCTTTCCAAATATTATATGATTCTGCATCTCTAGGAACAATTCCTTCACCTTTATACACAGTCACATAAGAAATATCTAACTCTAATTCTTTGGTAATAAATTCATAGGCATATGTAATTGCTTCACGTCTACCATACCCACCGAAAGAAAAATTACCAAGCATTTCAAAAAATGTCAGGTGTGTATCATCCCCCACTTCGTCAATATCTGAAGTACGCACGCATTTTTGCACCGAGACCACATTTTTTGCGGGTGCGTCTTCTGGACGCATATAATATGCTTTGAATTGTTGCATACCTGCCGTCGTAAAAAGTACTGATGGATCACTCTCCGGTACCAAGGATGATGAGGGCATTATTTTGTGCCCTTTCCTTTCAAAGAATTTTAGGAATTTTTCTCTTACTTCATCTGATTGCATTTTTTTATTCGCTGGAAGAATCTCTACCTGAAATCTTATCAACTAGTTTTTTTTCTAAAAACCAAAGAATCACAAAAATAAAAAGAACTAAGACAGTCGTAATAATGGCAAGATCATAAAGCCCGAAACCTACGGCCATCCCGATACCGGCAGAAACCCAGAGACCAGAGGCAGAAGTAATACCAATAACGCGGGATTCTTGATGTAATATTATGCCTGCTCCTAAAAATCCT
>JAHFNF010000017.1:11086-13113 GCA_023267515.1 Candidatus Nomurabacteria bacterium
GCTGAGACTTGAATAAGGCAAATAATTCTTTACTACTATTTCTGAAATGATAATTAGCAAGGCCGAGCCCATCGCTACGAGCGAATAGGTGCGCATACCAGCTGTTTTATGAGCTAAATATCTCTCTACTCCTATAATCATACCGAGCAGCATTGCCAATACGAGTTTGATAATGACATCACTATTTTGCGCAATAAATTGAGACATAGTTATATTATATAATTTCTATCTCATTAAAAGCAAACCAGCCAAAGCAATAACGCTACCTATGATTTTTCTAGACATATCTTCCTTCTCGTTTAAAATCAGGGCCCCAGCGATGAACATCAGAACGACTTTAAATGTGGTCACGGCGGAGACTAAACTGAGGTTCCCTACGACGTTCAAAAGAACAACCCAGGATAACCCTTGAAGGAAACGCAAAGTTCCCGTAATTAAAACATCTTTTGTTGAATACACGTGACGACTTCCCATAATGAGTACAGCCAACCCCGTAAAAGCGCACTGGCTCCACCAGGAAATAATTGTGCCCGCAGCAAAACCTGTGGTCTTCATCAGTGCTCTTTCAGCCACAAGCACAACGCCGAGCAGAACCCCACTAGCAAGCATCATTAAAAAATACTTATCAAAATGAAGTTTACCTATGTGGTGCTTCTTTGCGACAATAACCATACCAATTAAGAGTAAGACAGTCCCTATTATCTGTATATTTGTGAGTCCTTCATGTAAAAGTAGAGAAGCTAAAATTATCGTTATCGGAGTATAAATATTCATTACTAGAGTACTTATTCCTGCCTCCACATGCTTTTGCGCATTGTAATTAAATATTAAGGACAAAGCTCCAAAAACGCCAGAAACAACCGCGAGGAGTGCTAAATAAAATATATTTCCTTTTATATAAAACGGACTAAAAATCGGAATTACTAAACTAAGAGGAATCATTACTGCTGTAACCCTGAACGCAAAATTTATTTGGCTTCTACTATCAAAATCCCTGTTCGTCGCCAACCAACGGCGCTGTAAAGGAGACGCGCTAGCGGCCACAAAATAAAATATGTAACTTAAAAATATAATCATAAATTACGAAATAAACCCGCCTGTTTGATGATTCCAGAGTTCTGCATAAAAACCATTTTTCGCGAGCAGCTCCTTATGTGTTCCCTCTTCCACCACTCGTCCTTTTTGTAAAACAATTATCCGATCCATTTTTTGTACAGTAGAAAGCCGATGCGCGATGACTATCGTCGTCCTTCCCTTCATTAGCTCATTAAATGCATCTTGAATATAAGACTCGCTGATGCTATCCAGTGAGCTGGTGGCTTCATCTAGGATAAGTATCGGCGTCTGTTTCAGCATTGCCCGCGCAATAGCGACCCTCTGTCTTTCTCCACCCGAGAGCTTTACTCCACGCTCACCCACCAGTGTTTCGTAGCCAGATTTTAGATTTAAAATAAATTCATGCGCATGAGCTTTTTTAGCAGCTAAAATTATATCTTCCTCCTTGGCATCTCCCCAGCTATAAGCAATATTCTCTCTGATACTGCGATGAAAAAGAATGGGTTCTTGTGAAATGTAAGAGATATTATCGTGCAGGTCATCCTGAGTAATTTTAGCTATACTTTGCCCGTCAACTAAAATTGACCCAGAGGAGACATCTACGAAGCGCATCAAGAGTTTTGCCAGGGTAGATTTTCCAGAACCTGAATGTCCGACAAGTCCCACCTTTTCTCCCGAGTTTATTTTAATTGAAAAATTTTTAAAAACTTCTGTGCCATTTTGATAAGTAAAGTGTAAATCTTTAATTTCAATCAAACCTCTTTGAATTTGCGATTTTTCTGGATTTGGCACGTCAAGCACATCTGGAATTTGCTTGAAAATATCCACCATTTCCTTCATATCAGACAACGCTTTGGTAAATTTTGTCATTGCTTTGCCTAGATCCCAGAAATTATTGCCGATAGTAATGGAGTAACTTTGAACCAGGACAAAAACACCCGCAGAGATTTTTCCTGAAATCCAGAGATAGC
>JAHFNF010000018.1 GCA_023267515.1 Candidatus Nomurabacteria bacterium
TAGGTACCCTCAGTGGAGAACTCCAAGTCCCAATCCCCATAATCTTTTTTGGCTTGAGGAGTTTGCAATAGTCTGGCTTGGGTTGGATCCGTAATTGTTTTTTGTGAATCAGTATTATATTTTACATCTTTTAAGAACATATTATAAGGTGAAGCTATTTTTTCAATCTCTAAAATTAGGCGTATGTTATCCACAGAATCTGGTAAGAGCACAGATAATTTGTCTAGATTTTCCGGATCAATAGAACTATATTTTTTTGTAAGTTTGTCCCTCTGCTCTTCAAGGGCCTTAGAATTGGTCAAAGCTTCGTCATATGACGTCGCTACAACTTTTAGCTCATTGACCTTGGTATAAGCAGGACTTACAAACATAAAAAATCCTGTAATGGTCATACCTATTAAAATAATTGGAATTACAAATCTCATAAATTATTGATTGCTTGTTGTATTATTCGGCACGTTATTTGTCCCATCATTGGTGGCTGGCGCAGTACTGATATTTGCAGGCGCTGGAGAATTTACCAGAGCGGATGTGGCAGAGGTGAGAATTAACTGTTCATAATTTATAAAGGACGGATCAACCGAAAAATTCAGATCAAAAATAACATTACCTTTGTTATCTAGCGAAAGATTTGAAAAAACCGGATCAATAATTTCCTTTTTGTGTTCGGAAAAAAGGTCCGATTGAAGCGCAATGGAACGGTAACCAACGGCTTGACCACTCATTTGGACATCTATCCTAGAATTTGTTTCCGTGCTAAAAGCATAGCTAAACTTAGTATAACGCACCGTCTTTAAAGTAACTTTCTCTAATAAATCAAAAATCGGAGAAATAGCCACGTGCCCAGCTAAAATGCTGGTGGCAGAACTAAGACGCTTGTCTAACTCTTTTAACTGATTAATTTTTGCCGGCTCAAACCTGTTTTTAGCTATAATCAGATCTTTATTCATCTGATCAATTCTCTTGGTCAGTGTTGCTTTGTAAAAATAAAGTCCGCCAGCAGTCAAAACAACAGAAAAGAAAACAAAAACAGATACGACGGTGAGCATATTTATCGGATGCGAATGAACCACTCGCTCGGGAGCGAGGGGTTTTTTTGGTATAAATGATGTTTGGAAACTTTGCTCCATATTCCCTTTATATTATCTCATTGCAGCTTCCTCAAAGCAAGGCCTAAAGCTATCGCGAACTCGGGTCCAGCCGCCGAGAGCACTTTATCCAAAAATACCGGTGCGCCGACTTTTGAGAATGGGCTACCTATCTCTACCTGCATAGGAAAATTACTTGCTGCATTCTCTTTAAAACCTTTCAATAGCGATCCGCCACCGGTCAGTATGACTTTGCTTATAGCTTTATTATACTTCTTTTCGTAATTTAAAAGTGCGCTATTGGCTTCTGAGAATATATAATCAGTATGAACTTTTATAATTTCTGGTAAACTCTTTTCCGTTGAATTTTCTAACATCCCAAATTCTTTTTTAAGCTCTTCTGCTTTGATAAATGGAATATCAAGCGACTGCGCGATGGAATCTGTGACTTCCGCCGAACCGCGACTAATAGTATGAAAACTTTTAACTGAACCAAATTCTACAATTGTGAGCTTCGTTTTAGAAGCGCCAAAATCAAGCAACATCACCGGAGAGAGCTCGTGTTCAAAGTTTGCTCGGATAGAAGAAAAAATTTCCAGTTCAAAAAATCCGGCTTCCAGGCCGCATTGCTTTACCACCGATTCGTATTTAGAAATTGCTTCGTTCTGAATGGCCACGACTAAGACTTCCATTGTGGCCGCCGACGGTGGTGGCAAATCCGGATTATTCGCTTCTTCAAAAGAGGTCTCTTTTTGCGGCAGAATAAACCAGTCCAGGCTAACTTCAGTTATTGGAACAGGAATATACTTGCGTGCTTCGGTCGGGACAATTGTAGCTAAATTTGAATCTCTCACTTTTGGAGGGAGAGTAATAGTAAAAACCAAGCTGGACTGTGAAGAGATGGACAGAGCTGATGATTTAGTGGAAACACCAGACTCTTTTAGCACTTCGGTGATTGCTTCAACTATTTTCCCTGTTTCTAAATTAGTGATCCGTCCAATCTCTGTTTCTGCGTAAGGCCCGAGCGATACCGCCCCATAAGTTTCTAATACCGCCTTACCAGCTTTCTTTTTTATTTGCACTACTTTGATAGAAGAGGAGCCAATATCAATACCGACAGCGGATTCAGATGAAGGCCCGCTGAAAATGCCTTTCCCGGCGCTTATAATTTTTTGTAGCGGATTATCCATTAAATTGTGATAGAATGCTTTATAAGTATAGCATAATGCGTATTATAAACACTATTTTAGACCTTATATTCCCTGTGAACTGCCTATCTTGTGGCAAAAGGGGCTCTGATTTATGCCTAAAATGTCTGTCAGAGTCGCCAAGAGCGGAAAGGGAGAGCGCTCTATGGATTTTCCCCATTTTTGACTACCGACATCCGCCAATGAAAAAAGCGATTTGGCTTTTAAAATACAAAAACAAGAAAAAATTGGCTGAGATTTTTGCCGAGAGTTTATACGGAGCAATTTTGGAGGAATTAGCAGAAAGAAAAGTAATGCAAAATTTTAACGAGCCAATTCTAATTCCCATTCCACTCTCGCCAAAGAGACGTCGCGAGCGCGGATTCAATCAAGCAGAACTTATTTGCCAAAATTTAATTAAATTAGACCAGCATCCCCATATCAGCGATAGCGTAAATGGGGATATAAAAAATTTTACTTTAGAAACAAAAGTTTTATTGAAACAAAAAGAAACGGAACACCAAGCCCGCATCAAAGATAGAAATAAAAGACTGAAAAATTTAAAAGACTCTTTTAGTGTTTTGAATGCGGATAAAATTATGAACAGAAATATAATTCTAATAGATGACGTCACCACCACGGGCGCCACTTTTAGTGAAGCTAAAAAAATTTTAAAGTATAGTGGCGCGAAAAAAATAATCGCTTTTGCGATAGCGCATTGAGCCTACACCTCAAACCTCCCCTTGATCACGCCTTTTGTCACATCAATCCGATCTGACTTAAAGACTTGAGTGTAAGAACCATCTGCATTTTTCTTTTCAATCGTGATGTAGTAAGAACTATCCGGCACTAGGCAGTAGAATAAACCATTTTCGGTGGTAATCTTATGCACTACTTCATTTCCAAGTTCTAGGGAAAATACTCGGATAATGGCAAATGGGAGCGGCGCTCCGGTACTTTTTTCTACGACTGAGCCTAGCTTGGAAAGATTGATGCCCACCTCTTTAAAAATAAGTAGGGTGACATATAGCGCGAAGATAATAATGTTGTATGGGCGCGGGGCGAAAATAAGAGCGAGTATTGCGACTAAGAAACCAATTCGGAAAAACCATTCGGAGATACGAACGAGCCACAGGTCTCGCTTGGAATAGAACTTCATCAGGTTGGCATCCGCCTTTGCTACTTCATTCCAGTCAAAGTTCTCCGGATCCATCGGGATATTCTTGGTAATTACTTCTCCTTCCTGTTTGATTTCAAAGTAGTTTCCGAAGTAAAGGTCAAGGTAAACTTCATCGCGAGTTAAGTGGCCTAAATGGATGGAAGGGAAAATGAAATTGGTCTTTTTTGGACGGATCATATACCAGCCAGGTGGCACTAGGAAACCATATCTACCATCCAGGTCGGTGATAGCGGTGGAAATTTCTTTTTGATCTTTATCCACCAGGGTTAAATACACTGGATCCAGTGGTTGCTTGGTGACAGAGTTGTAGACTGTGCCCCAAGGACGTTCTCTTTTCTTGATTCCAAAACCAACCATCATAAAGGCTCCGAGATGAGCGAGTCCGCCAGAGAGACTGAATTGAGTGGCGAAAACCAATAAACCGATCGCGCCGAGCGCTCCGATGATTAAGCTCGTAGTAGAAATTAATTTTGAAACAATATTGCCACCAGGTGTATTAAACACATTTTTGATTTTACCAAAAATGTCCGTGCTAACGCTAGGAGGTGGAGGAGGTGGAAGTACGTCTATCACAACATTAGTCACACAGTTTGGATAAGTACCAGTGGTGCCAGAAGGACAAGTTTGAGTAGTAAGACAACTTGGATCAGTAGGATGAGTAACACAAAAAGGTTCGGAAGGAGTATAGATGCACGGCAACGCTCCACCAAAGTTATTCGCAGATTGATCTCCACACGTGGTAACTGTTTGAGGATAGGTGCAAGGCAATATTCCACCAAAGTTCGTGGCAGTGGAATCAGTACAAGTTAAAATAGTTTGGTTATAAGCGCATGGCAGAGAACCACCTAAGTTGGTAGCTGTTGGATCAGTGCAGGTTAAAGGATTTTGATTGTAGACACAAGGAAGGGCTCCGCCATAATTAGAAGCGGTAGGGGCCGTACAATAAATACTGCCACCACTGCCTCCTCCGCCATTACTTGCCGGAGCGGTCGGTGTAGCAGTAGCGGGATCTGAGGGAGCGCTATCACCGACACCATTAGTAGCAACAACAGTAAATGAATATTCAACTCTATTAGTCAATCCTAGAATGGTACAAGTAAGCGGACCAGTAGTCCAAACACAGGACCCACTAGGAACACCAGTGACAGTATAACCTGTAATAGTTGCTCCCCCATCATCCGTTGGGGCTGCCCAAGTCAAAACAACTTGTCCATCTCCAGCAGTTGCATTCAATGATAAAGGTTTAGATGGAATACTGAGAGGAGTGGCGGAAACAGCATCAGCATACAATCCGTCACCAGCAGCATTGTGTGCTAATACGTGAAAATAATATAAAGTTCCATTTGTAAGCCCAGAAAAATCATGGCTAAAAGTACTACCGTCAGCAGTAACGCCTGTGTCGGTCCAAGTGCTACCATCCAAAGATTGTTCAAATTGATAGTAAGTAATAGCGGAACCGCCAGTTGAAGCTGGCGCGCTCCAAGTGACTGAGACAGTACTGTCCGCCGGTGTAGCCGAAAGACTTTGGGGAACAGATGGAACAGTAGCTGGGGTCGCGGTCGCTATATTAGAAAAAGTACTGTTACCTATTGCATTTTTAGCTGCAACCCGAAAATTATATGAGGAGCCGTTGGCGAGTCCGGTAACAATTGCAGAAGTGCTAGTTGAAACTCCATCAGCAAATGTGAGATAGAATCCAGAACTAGCCAATTTATATTGAACTACATAATCAGTAAGTGGGGATCCCCCATCATCTGCTGGCGCTGTCCAAGACAGAGAAACTGCAGTATTACTAGGAGTAGGAGTCAAGCTCGTCGGAGCCCCAGGAACGGAAGGAACGTAAATAGTCAAATCGCCATAGGTATTACCGGTAGTTCGGCCATCAATTACCCAAACAGTATTACCAAAACCATCTTCCTGATAAGTCACAGTGTCTCCTAATTCTCCAGTAAGCCAAGTAGCAAATTCCACCAGAGTATTACTAATGGGAACATCATCATACAGGGTCGTAGGAGTACCGTTTATATCAATATCAACCTTTACATAAGTAAATGGATCAGAGAGTGAGTGAGCACTAGTATCATAAGCATAGGTAGTTGTTAGCATTACTTGGATGCTATTATTATCTATTGTACCTATAAATAGGTTTCCATCTTTGGCAAGTAAGGTATAAGCGCAGCCATTTCCTTGAATACCTACATCCAGCGACTGCCAGCTGGTTCCGTCATCTGAAGAAACCCACGTTCCAGTACATCCACCATTACTACTCGCATAAACATTACTACCGTCTGTAGTAAAAGCAGTGAAAGGAGCGCCTAAATTCATAGGCTGGGTCCAATTATCTCCACTATCTGTAGAGACAAAGAAATCTTGGTTTGTTCCGCTCCCTGCATAGAAAACGCCATTATTTATTAAAACAGCGCGGATGTCTGTGTCAGTTAGGCCGTTGTTTTTTGCTGTCCAATTGTCTCCATTGTCTGTGGAGAGAAAAACACCACCTCCAGTTGTACCTGCTATTAAGTTACTACCATCTGTATACAAAGAATACACGTTTGAATTGGTCAAACCAGTATTCTTAGCTGTCCAACTGGCTCCATTGTTTGTAGATAAGTAAACTCCACTACCACCCGTTCCGATATAAATATTGGTGCCATCTATAGCAATGGTATATACATAGAGGGCGCCACCACCTAACCCAGTATTCACTGCACTCCAACTATCACCATTGTTTGTAGAAAGAAATACTCCTCCTCCATCAGTTCCCGCGAAAAGATTTGTGCCATCAGAAGCTATAGCATGAATATATTTATCAAATAGTCCATTCAATCCAGTATTGACTGCTGTCCAGCTTTCACTATTGTCATCCGAGCGAAAAACCCCGTCTCCCCAGGTGCCGGCATAAATATTTGTGCCGTCAGTTGCGAGTGAAGAGATAAAATTGGCAACCTGTCCGCTAAGGTTATCTCCTGGCATTATCCAAGCTCTTAAGGGTGGAAAAGTCAGAGCGGTGCTGGCAGAAATATTAAATAAAAGATACCCGCCGCCAAAAAGAACAAAGGCGACAACAAAAATCGCCCAGCGTTCTACTATAAAGGCATAAGATTTTTTGATGATTACTTTCATTTTCATAATCAAAGCCACAACACAATAATACAATAATTTAAGCTAAAAATCCAATAGATTGGCTCATTTACTATGCTATAATTTTCAAATGAAGCATTGTAAAGATTGCGAGCCGGCGCAAGAGAGCCATGCGGTAGCTTATATATCGGTGGTACTAGGGATGATTGATCAGCCCTTTTTTGATTTTATGGAAATGATCTTTAAAAGTACCGCCGAGGCTATATCTAGAAGAGTTTCAATTCCATTTTTCAAGACAATGGTATATTTGCATCTTGGACATTGGAGTGATGCGCCTGACATAAAAGACACTTGGCGAACAAAATGTTTTTGGGAAGAAGCCAATAGACGGGGAATAAAAATGCGCGAATTTCACCTGGGACCGATACGCGATATTTTTATGGCCGAATATAAAAACAAAATAATTACTTTTGATGGTCTGCCTCGGCCAGGACTTGATGAGTCAGAATCTTTAAAATGGATGGACGATAAGGGAATAATGAAAGATAAATTTTTAATTGAAGGGTTGCCGGTGGCCCGCGGTGGCACTGCTTGGAACAAAAGCAAGGCGTTAAAAATTTTTAATTCTATCAGCAAGCCAGTCATTACCAAGCCAAACTTGGGCTCACGTTCACGCCACACTTTAATACACATAAATACACCAGAAGAGCTGATTTTTGGATTTAAAAAAGCAAAAAAACTTTCACCGATCGTGGTAGTTGAGGAAGAATTAAATGGCTACCTTTTCCGTGGCACTCTTGTAGATAAAAAATTGATTGCCGTCATCAAGCGAGACCAGCCAAAAGTGATTGGCGACGGGGTGCGGACGGTAAAAGATTTGTTGGACGAGGAAAATAAAAGGCCAGAGCGCAGTGGTCCTATTTTCCACCAGATCGCCATTGATCACGAAGCCGATATTGAACTGACCAGACAAAATGTCACGATGGCGAGCATACTAGAAAAAGGCAGAGAAATATTTTTCAGCCAAAAGACTTCTCGCGGCTGCGGTGGTACGACAACCGACGTAACAAATATTACCCACCCTGAAAATAAAGAAATGTTAGAACACGTCGGTAGATTTTTAAGTGATCCGCTTATTGGGGTGGATTTTATAATGGAGGATATTACAAAATCCTGGCGCGAAGAACAACACTCTGGAATTATAGAGTGCAATTCTCTGCCCTTTATTGATTTGCATCATTACCCACTTTTCGGGAAACCAGTGAACGTCGCTGGGGCACTTTGGGATTTGGTAATGCCAGAATCTAAAACAAAATAGTGTTTATTTATTTTCGTTTTCTATTGTGATTTCTGAATCCGGGTTCCAGGCATCAGGATCTCGTTTAAGATGAGAAATATGTTTTTCTTGGATCATAAAGTCCCCCAAGAACTTTTCAAAAGCTTTCTTATGTTCGGTCTCTCCTTTTTCGCCGAAGTGGTCAAACGGATGCGCCTCTGGCGTATATTCGTAATGCCCGCGAATTTCGCCATCCTTGTAAACACGCAAATGATATTGCTCTTTGAAACTTTCTAATTTCCGCCAAGAGAGCACCTGATCCGGATCTTCCCAGGCCACGAAGTGATTGCCGAAGCCCCATTTACTATGTAGATGTCTTTTCAATTCTTCTAGGTTCACCCCCGGTCTCACCCAGCCGAGATGATACTTCTGTCTTTTTTGCTGATGCAAGAATACGAAAAAATGTTCCAGCTTTGGAAAAACATTGTATATCCCCCGCCATATTTTTTGTTTTATTTTATCCAGTGAGTTCATAAAAAAATGATAGCATTTATCCTACTAGTTGAATGACAAAAAATATAAACGCCACGCCTAGGATTGTCGCAATTGTCGTCCACTTAGTTGGATGCGCGTGGTAGCTCTCTGGCACGAGGTCGGAAGCGCCGATATAAAAGAAAAATCCTGCAAAAAGCGCTAAAATTACTCCGAGTACGGATTGCGAAACTGTGATAAAAAGTGATGCGATGATGCCAAGCACGGGAGTCAGCGCATCAACGATAAGCCACTTAAATGCCTGACTTTTATTTCCACCCCCTTTGAAAATTGCCGTCACTGTATTTATGCCATCAGAAAAATCGTGCGCTAATACTGCTACCGCGACAATTGCGCCGAGGGTGGCGGAGACTTGAAACGCAAGACCGATACCGAGGCCGTCTAAAAGACTGTGGAAAGATAAACTAGAAGCCCGCATTATTCCTCTATTGGAATGTTCTTGAATATGATTTTCCTCTACGACTTCCGTATGAGCATGAAGCCCGAGCATTCTGTCTAGTACAAGATAAATCACAAAACCGAGAGCGACAATACTAGTGATAGAAGAAATACTGTGAGTTTTACTAATATCTAACGCCTCAGGAAGCAGATCAAAAAATGCCACACCGATTACCGCGCCAGCAGAAAAACCGACTATGAGGTGCGCTTTGTCCTTAAATCGTAAAGCAAAAATTCCGCCAAAAAATGTGGCTAGGGCTGTGGCAATGGCTAATAAAAAAAGTGTCATTTGGGTATTCTAACACATCTCCACCCATCCTATATAACCTAGTTCTCTATATGCTTACCTTTTCAATACTTATGAGTTCCAATCTTTGCCCACCGTCTAGATCAGTTTCAAGCGCTAGATTCCCCGCTTCTGGACAATAATATTTGTATTCACTCACCCCGGGCTCTATATAGCTATAATCTTTTGTCTTCAAGCACTCACTGTAATTACGAGAAGATAACTGCACAATTTCACCTAAAGATACCACCAGAGCGGCATCTTCTGCCACACCTTTGGAATATTCCTGCCTATATGATTCCCCTATTTTTGGATGCGCTTTCATAATGATACCTGGCTTCGCGCCGCTAACTCCCGATTTCCAAGATCCGTCAGTGCTCGTCACTTTTCCATTTTTATATTCTTTGGAATCTTCACCAAAGTACCAGACATTCCCTTCCTTATCTTGCGCATACCAATCAGTAGTCTCTTCAATTAACTCACTACCCTTCCATACTCTATCCCACACTTCAGTCGTTTTTACTCCGGAAATAATCTTTGTCCGATTAGTGACTATCACTATGTCTTTTTCAGATCCATCAGTAGTCTCATAGGTAAAGCTCGTGCCAGGCAAAAGAGTGAAAAATGGATTGCTGATGGTAGAGATAAAATCGCCCGCTTTTATTGTCGGGTTGTAATCTTGTGCCTCTACTGGCGCCTTACTGTCAGTGGCACTCTTCGTCGTATTTTTTGGTTGAACGGACACGCTCTTTGGTGCAGTGGAAGTAGCTGGCACTTCTGATTGATTGCTAAGCCCAGTATCCTCTGTTGGCGCCGTATTATTAGACTTGCTTTTAGCCAGAAAAATAACTCCGGCAATAGCTAGTACGAAAACCACCACAATGATTATATTTTTATTATCTTTCATAACTGAATAATAGCTTCTTGGCTAAATTTTAGCAACTGCGGAGGCGGTGAGATTCGAACTCACGGTCCTTTTAAAGGGACGACGGTTTAGTAAACCGTTGATTTAAACCACTCATCCACGCCTCCAATTTCTGGCGGAGACGGCGAGATTCGAACTCGCGAGGCTGTAAAGCCTGCCTCCTTAGCAAGGAGGTACGTTAGACCACTCCGACACGTCTCCCTAACCCCCGGCTAACATTTCTGACTTTATCACAAATACTGATTTATTTCCATTCCTTGCTATAATATGCCTATGCAAGAAGAAGAGCTAAAAAATCTGCGAGAAGAAAATGAAAGACTAAAACAAACTATCGCCACCAAGGCGGAGATGGTCTCTATTAATGTGCACCAGATACGTACTCTCCTTTCGGCTATCAAGTGGATAATCAAAATGTTTCTGGATGGAGACTTGGGTAAACTAACCGCCGAACAAGAAGGACTCTTGCGAAAAGCTTACGAGGGTAACGAGCGAATGCTCGGCACCGCTAGTGAAATGCTTTTGATAAACAAGACAGAAAATGTGGTAGAACGGCCGTATGTATTTGTGGGTGTGAATGTGTCGGACATAATTGAAAATTCAATTTTTGATTTCTCGGGGGAAGCAAAGATAAAGTCAGTAGAAATAATATTTCTAAAACCCCAGGCAGGGCTCCCGCAAGTACGGGCGGACCAAGAAAAACTGCGCATAGTTTTTCAAAACCTTTTAGAAAATGCCGTAAAGTACAGCAATAATAATAGTAAAATTTTTATATCTGCCAAAATAATTGAGAACTTTTTGGAGGTTTCCGTAAAAGACTCCGGCATAGGGATAGTAGACGGGGGTAAAGAAAAAATATTTGAGAAGTTCTACCGTGGAGAGAACGCTCAGAAAAAAGAGGCGGTCGGCTCTGGCATCGGGCTATTTACTACCCGTAAGATTGTAGAGGGACATGGCGGCAAGATATGGTTTGAAAGCGTAGAAAACGAGGGCACAACCTTCTTTTTCACTATCCCCATCTGGGAGGGCAAATAGACTATTGTGTGGGTGGCGAGTTGCAGGCTTTTTAGAGAGTAGTATAATATCCCTATGTCTAAAAAAATACTTATAGTTGAAGACGATTTATTCCTCCAAGGACTTGAAGCGACCAAGCTCAAAAAAGACGGCTACGACATAATGACCGCTGTAAACAGCGATGAAGTTTTTAAAATAGTTGAGGGGAGCAGCAAGCCGGACCTGATACTCTTGGACTTACTTTTGCCTGGAGTGGATGGTTTTATGATTTTGGAGAAAATCCGCCAGAATAAAGATATGCTCACCGTGCCTGTGATTGTATTCTCAAACCTCTCCGAGGACAAAGATGTAAAGCGCGCTCAGAAACTCGGCATCAGTGAATTTATGGTTAAATCAAACTTCACCCTAGACGAACTGACAAAAAAAATTAAAGACCTTATCGGCGCCTAAATAAAATAGAAAATGAATCTGAGTGATGAGCTTTCCGAAATCTCTCGTATTGATGCAAATCAAAAACGGGCTCTCGCTCGGCTTAAAATTTTTTCCGTTCACGACCTACTTTTTCACTTCCCCATACGATACTCAGACGTGAGCCAAATCAGACAAATAAAAGATTTAGTAGTTGGAGAAAATGCTACCGTCTTTGGTAAAATTTCAAAATTAAAAACTAAAAAAGGTTTCCGCTCCAAAATCCCGATGGGTGAAGCGGAAATTGAAGATTTATCCGGGTCCATAAAAATAATTTGGTTTCATCAAGCCTATCTGGCCAAGATGATAAAAGAGGGTGAGAGTGTTATGTTAACCGGGAAGGTGACGGAGAGTAAAAGTGGAATATACCTAGCCAATCCGGAATTTGAAAAAATGCCAAATATGCCGATTGATTCGCACGACACTTTATTTAAAAAAAGGAGCGCGGAGAGTGAAGGTCTTTCTTACCCTGTCTACCGCGAGACCCGTGGTATTACTTCCAAATGGTTTTACCATACGATTGAAAAAATACTTAAAGCGGGGATCTTAGATAAAATTGAAGATTACATTCCAGAAGATATTTTAAAACAATATCACTTACCCACTTTGAAGTCTGCCCTAGTCTGGATTCACAAACCAAAGCGGGAAAACGATGCTACCTCTGCTCGTAAGCGCTTTGCCTTTGAAGAAGTTTTTTTTATTCAGCTTCAACGCCAACAAGACAAGCGAGAATATAAGTCCAATAAATCTTTCAGGGTTAACCCTGATGAAAAAAACACAGCAGAGTTTGTAAAACGTTTCCCTTTTCTACCAACCAAGGCACAAACAAGGGCGATTGATACGGTGCTTTCCGATATGTCCCAAATTCACCCAATGTCTCGGCTTTTGGAGGGCGATGTCGGCTCGGGGAAAACCGCTGTCGCTGCTACCGCTGCCTACGGCGCAGTGATGCAAAGACCAGAGGATAAAGACGGAAAACTGCAAACTTTTGGCAATCTCCAAGTCGCTTATATGGCACCAACAGAGATTTTGGCCACCCAACATTTTGAGTCTTTTATTAAATATTTTAAGCACTTGCCGATAAATGTCGGCCTCATTACTGGCTCCGGTTGCCGGAAATTTCCATCCAAAGTAAACCCAGCCGGCTGGACAGATATTTCCCGCGCTCAGCTTTTAAAGTGGACGGCGAATGGAGAAATGCCGATACTTATTGGTACTCACGCCCTTATTCAAAAGACCGTAAAATTTAAAAACTTAGCCCTCGCTATAATTGACGAACAACACCGCTTTGGCACCGCCCAGCGAAGAAAATTAGTACGCAAAGATAATTTTGCTCCACATCTCTTATCTATGACCGCAACACCTATTCCCCGTACTCTTGCTCTAACAGTTTATGGAGATTTGGACCTAACACTGCTGGATGAAATGCCAGCAGGCAGAAAAGAAATAATCACAGAAATTATCACACCCGACAA
>JAHFNF010000047.1 GCA_023267515.1 Candidatus Nomurabacteria bacterium
CCTGAAAAGTGGCTATGCGGGCAATGGCATAAATATTATTGTCGTGCAATTCCTTGATAAAACTTTTTATATCAGGAATCCTCTTTTCGGCCGAACCGACTGAAACAAGCAGCGGGTCAGTGACTGGAAAAGAAAGTCGGCCAGTATAATCCTTTACATCTATCACCACGGCATTTAGCTCAGTGCGCTTTACCATTGCTATGATATTATTTCTAATAGATTTTGACCCCGCTACCCATGAGGACATATAGACCGCCTTTAAAGAGATCGGGGTGTCTAAATGAGTTACTACTATCAGATCCTCAGGAGAAAGAACAGGTGGCACCTCGTCTGCCTGCTCAATCTGCTCGGTATCCTTTACTGTCGTTGGTACCGGTTTCTCATAGTTTGACTCTGCCACATATTTAAAGCCAAAAAAATCTGGTAAAACAAAATACGCTCCCAAACTTAAAAATAAAAAAACTGACAAGGCCAGTGCTATATGCTTCTTTTTGAAGATTCGCTTCATTTATATTTTCTTTCTGTTTTCCTGGAAACTGCTGTTTTCAGAGAAATTATCAAATGATGCAGGCGCTTCCGTTTCTTTTCTTTTTATCTTTTCTTCCTTATATAAAAGATAGGCGATGTACATAAAAACAAGCCCAGAAATTGTAAAAAGCACCTGCCTCCATGAATAGGGAAAACCAAGATATGGTAGCGCCGCTACCCAGACTCCAAGCAGTAAAAGTGTTCTTGCTCTTTTCATAGCTTTATTATAACAAAGTTAAGATACAATCACAACAAATTCTCCCCTTACTTTATCTGGGTTATTTGCGAAGTATTCTATAAGTTCCGCCGGAGTGCCATTTTTAAATTCTTCGTAGATTTTGGTAAGCTCGCGAGCAATGCAAACGGTCTTTTTCGGAGCAAACTTTTGCAGTGATTCAAGAGTTTTTAAGATTCTGTGTGGTGATTCGTAAAATACCATAGTACGTTTTGCTGTGGCAATTTCTTTAAAAATAGTCTCTCTCCCCTTCTTGTGTGGTAAAAACCCTAAAAAAGTAAATTCGTGAATTGGTAATCCACAGGCCGAAAGTGCGGTGATTATAGCTGTTGCTCCTGGAATTGGAATCACCTGAAAACCTTTTCCTTTTATTTCAGATATGAGCATCGCACCTGGATCTGAAATCCCTGGCGTACCAGCATCTGACACAAGTGCTAAATTTTTACCATCTTCCAGAAGCTCAAAGATTTTTTCTGTCTTAGAGAGTTTACTTTGAGCGTGATAGCTCATTGTCGGCTTTTTTATTTCATATTTACTTAAAATCTTCTGCGTCATGCGGGTGTCTTCGCATAATATTAAATCAACGCTTTTCAGCGTCTCAATCGCTCGGAGCGTGATGTCTCCCATATTCCCTATTGGCGTAGCAACGACGTAAAATTTAGACACTTTTTTTCTTCCAAGGTTGTAAATTAGATACTATGCTCATCGCACAAGCAATTATCAAAATATTTTTTATTATATACTGACCCTCAAGAGTCGGCACAAATGCACTCTGCCATGTGATTGCTGGCAAAAGAATTAATGGCATTATTACTGTGATGAGGTGTAGTACGAGCAAAAGAAAAGCGAGGCGCTCCCATCCTTTTATTAAAAACACAACACCTATGGCCATCTCATATAAGCCGAGCAAGATTATAAAAGTATCAAAAGAAATAAAAGGCAAAGTTCTTTCCAGCAAGCTTGCCACTAGCGGATTCGCCGGACTCAAAGCAGAGACTTTCAATATGCCAAACCAAAAATAAACCACAAAAATAGCAATCCTCGCCATGGGCATTGACCACCTTTTCATCCATCCTATCAATGTCTCGTCAAAATTTCCTAGCCTGTTTTTTATATCTTCCATAAAATAATTATACTACTTCTTCAATCCTATCTGAAAGGATTATCACTTGACTGCCGGGTTTTACTTCCATTACTCCCCCATTGATTTTGAAAGTTTTATCGCCGTTTGAGTTTTTAATTATAAGTTCACCGGAGGAAAGAGCTGAAACAAGCTGCATATGTTGAGGTAGCACTTCTATGATACCGCTTTTAGTCGGCACGATGAGAGCCATCGCTTCGCCTTCGTAAGCGGTATGATCTTTGGCTATTATAGATAGTTTTAGCAGTTTCATGTTATTAGTTATTAGTCTTTCAACTCTCAACTCAAAACTTTTAACTCTCTTTCAGCACATCTTCTATTCCACCTTTTAGATAAAATGCCTGCTCGGAGATATGGTCATACTTTCCTTCCAAGATTTCTTCAAATCCAGTGATAGTTTCTTCAAGTGGTACATATTTTCCAGGGCGGCCAGTGAATTGCTCGGCGACGAAGAATGGTTGCGAAAGGAATTTCTGGATTCTGCGAGCGCGAGAGACGGAGAGCTTGTCCTCATCAGAGAGTTCATCCATTCCCAAGATTGCAATGATGTCCTGTAAATCTTTATAACGCTGCAAAACTTTCTGAATATTTCGAGCGACATTGTAATGCCTTTCGCCCAAAATGTTTGGATCCAAAATAGTAGAAGTGGAATCAAGCGGGTCCACAGCCGGATAAATACCGAGCTCGGATAGTGGACGAGAGAGCACGACCGTGGAATCAAGGTGCGAGAAGGTCGTAGCTGGCGCAGGGTCTGTCATATCGTCTGCAGGCACGTATACGGCCTGTACCGAGGTGATAGAGCCCTTATCGGTACTCGTGATGCGTTCCTGTAAGTTTCCCATTTCTGATGCCAAAGTCGGCTGGTAGCCCACAGCGGAAGGCATACGGCCAAGGAGAGCGGATACCTCCGAGCCTGCTTGAGTAAAGCGGAAAATGTTGTCCATAAAAAGTAGTAAGTCCTTCCCTTCTTCATCACGGAAATATTCAGCCATCGTGAGCGCGGAAAGGGCGACACGAGCGCGGGCGCCCGGCGGCTCATTCATTTGTCCGAAGACGAGCATCGTTTTATCTAGCACGCCCGAATCCCTCATTTCACCATACAAATCATTTCCTTCACGAGTTCTTTCACCGACTCCGGCAAATACAGAATATCCGCCGTGTTCGGATGCGATGTTGTGGATGAGTTCTTGAATGACGACAGTTTTTCCCACTCCTGCGCCTCCGAAGAGCCCAACTTTTCCACCCTTCAAGAATGGACACATTAGGTCAATCACTTTTATTCCTGTCTCAAGCACTTCTGTCTTTGGAGATTGCTGGGCGAAAGTAGGGGCTTTGCGGTGAATCGGTAATCTTTTTGAAGCTTTCGGCGCTGGCTTTTCATCAATCGGATTTCCGGTGACATCAAACATTCTTCCCAAAGTTTCTTTTCCTACTGGTACAGAAATTGCAGAGCCTGTATCCGTCACTTCATCTCCTCTTGCGAGGCCGTCTGTTGAAGTCATGGCAATCGTGCGGACTTCGTTCAAGCCCAAGTGCCCGGCGACTTCCAAAGTCAAATCAGTCTTCCCTTCTCGCTTTACCGTGAGGGCATTTAAAAGCTCTGGCAATCCGCCTTCAAATCTTACATCTACGACCGCTCCTATAATTTGTGATATTTTTCCTTTATTCATGATAATTAATTAATTTCTTTTAATTCTTTTAAAATTTGACTCCCTTCCTCAACATGAGCTGTTGCAATTTTTCTATACATACCTTCTCCAAATTTACCATCAATTGCTTTTGCGAGATCTAAAATTTTACCGTGTATCCTTGCATTTTCTAATATTAAATTAAAATTTGGAATTTTTGATCTTAGGTAACTAACCATTTCGCTTGCTTCAAAATAATCTTTATTTCTATGAATAGCAGCGTCCGCATTATCATACTTATATAGCCAAATTTGTTCTTGCTGTGATTCGGGAACATTTTCTTTTATTTTTTCCATTATTAGGTCATACTTTTCAACGGTTTCTTTTGGAAAAGTTTTTTTTAAGTCTTCAAAAATTTCATTTTCAAAATCTACAGCTGACCCTTCCTCAAATAAGTAAGAATGTTCATTAACTCCCGTGATTCTATCTTCTTCTTTTATATAGGAAGCTCCTACTGCTGCTTGTTTTGTACTCTGACCAATTTCTTCTTTTTTACCAATAATGGTTTTTTGTCCTATACCGTGATATTGCTCATGTGTAATCATTTTTAGAGTACATAATTGCTTAAGGGAAGGATCAGCAAACTCCATGTTTGGTATTACAATATATCGAGGATTAGCATATGCGACTGTCTCTCCTGAATCTTCTGCTTTCTTATCAGCAACTTTCTTTTTAAATATGAGGGGCAATAAATTTACTTCTCCTATGCCTCTACTTTTTAATTTATTTTTTACAAGAGCATTAAGCTGATTTATTTTCTCTTGTGCTCCTTGACCGAGTGCTTCTTCAATAGAAATAGAATTTTTACTTTCTTCTTTAAAACGTTCATCTAATGATTTTTGCAATGATTGCTTTTGTAGTTCCGAATCACCAGACTCTGTTTTTAGGCGTATATTAAAATTTCCACCAAATTTTTCCATAATTAATTTACATTTAAAGCTTCTGCTCCGGCGACTATTTCGGAAAGCTCTCGGGTGATTCCATCTTGGCGAGCGTGATTGTAGGATAGCATAAGGGCGTCTAAGATCGTGGTGGCATTGTCCCCTGCATTTTTCATGGCAAACATTCGGGCAGAGTGTTCAGAAGCGAAGGATTCGGACAAAGTCTGATGAATGACGACATCCACAA
>JAHFNF010000048.1 GCA_023267515.1 Candidatus Nomurabacteria bacterium
TTTAAATGCATCCGGATTTATTTCTTTTGTATCTTCCACGTGCCCGCCTCGGCAGAGGTCGGTAAATTTGCCAGAGGTATAAAAAGTAATTTCTTCGCCTTTACCTGTAATTTCTTCTATTAATTCTTTTTTAAATTCATTGCCCAAAAAAGTGAACTTGGCATTTTCTTCGGTCACCACTTCTTTTTCAAAACCATGCCACGTCTTCAAAATCTCCCGCATTTTCTTTTCAATTTTCGGTAGGTCTTTATCTGAAATTGGCGTGATAAAATCAAAGTCATAATAAAAGCCGTCATCAATCGCCGGCCCTAGGGTATTTTTAGTGCTCGGATAAAGCTCTAAAACTGCCGCCGCCAAAAGATGCGCCAGCGAGTGTCTGATATTATGTAGTTTATCTATATTCATCATAAAAATATCTTTAAATCATAACATTTTTACTGAACATATAAAAACTTGCCTCCTGTTGATTCCGTGGTATGCTTTTAATTAGGATAGCATATCGCTATTCGTAAACTAAATAAAAAACCGACAAACATGAAATCACAACACTTCCTGGCGTTACTTGCGCCTATTCTTGTAATTATTTTTGCTGCTGAATTTTATCAGCAGAATGATTTTCTTCAAAACATTAAACATGTACTTATAGTAACCACATGTTTAAGTACTGCTGCTTACTTTGATTATCGAATTTACAGGATAGCCCGTTACGGACCTGAGCTTCCTATGGTTGTTGTAATATTGATGTATCTAAAAGCCCCTCTTCTTTTATCTTGGTCTTTAGTGTGGATTTTTGGCATACATAATATTATGGATTTTGGCAGTCATGTCACATGGCTCATGTCTTTAATAATGCTGCATCCCTTCGTTTTTTCTTTAATCGGAGGAGTGCTTAGAGGCAGAGACAATAAAGAAGATGTAATGGATTACTAAAACGTTTCAAGATTTTTTCAAAATGGCTCCAACGATGTTGGAGCCATTTTTATTTGCCATTTTTAGTAGTTATGCTAATATAGCCCATTATGGTAGTACGAATGAGAAGCACGAGGTCGCACACGAAAAACAGGCGATCTCACCATGCAATAGAGGCAAAAAATTTAGCTAAGTGCGACAATTGCGGAGCCCCAAAACAAAGGCACACAGTCTGTAAAAGTTGTGGTTTTTACCGTGGGCACAAGGTGTTGGACTTGGTGAAAAAGGCAGAAAAGAAGCAAAAGAAAGAAAAGGCGAAAAAGGCTCAACAGTAATTAAATTTCGTTCATTAAATTTTATGGCAAACAGGCACCTTTCCAGATCAATAGTGCTTCAGACTCTTTTCGAGTGGGATTTCAACGGCGCCAAAGAGGCTCCACTTAAGGATGCTATAAAAAGAAATCTAAATGAATTTGCGCCCGGGCTCGAAGATGATGAGTTCGTTTTTTCCTTGACCGAGCAGGTGTTAAAAAAGAGGGGAGTGATAGATGAAATTATTGGGAAAGCAGCGCCGGATTGGCCGATGGATAAAATCTCTATTGTAGACAGAAATATTTTACGCATTGGACTCACCGAGCTTCTTTTTGGTGACCGAAAGCAAGTTCCTCCAAAAGTCGCCATCAACGAGGCGATAGAATTGGCCAAGACTTTCGGCGGGGAAAACTCTGGCAAATTCATAAATGGAGTTCTCGGCGCGGTCTACAAAGAAATAGGCGAACCAGGTAAAGAAGAAACGAGTAAGAAGAAAAAGAATGATGAGCCGGTGGATAAGACCAAGCTCCCAGTAGAAAAATTCGGTGGGGCAGTAATTTATGCAGAGAAAGGCAAAGAAATTTATTTAGCGCTCGTGCATGATGTCTTCGGTTATTGGACCCTTTCTAAAGGGCATATTGATGAGGGAGAAAGCGAAAAAGAGGGGACAGTAAAAAGAATCAAAGAAGAAATTTCACTTGACGTGGAGATAAAAGAAAAGCTTGGTGAGAATGAATATGTGGCAAGTCACCCGGAGAAAGGAAAGACTTTGAAAAAAGTCACCTATTTTTTAGCCGAGAGTGATTATCGGGAGCTTGTGCTTGAAAGCTCGGGGGGATTGGATAATTCACGTTGGTTTACATTTGCCGAAATCCCGGAATTAAAAATTTATAATGATATTGTTCCGCTATTAGCCAAGGCGATAGAGATTATCAGTAAGAAATAACACAATGAATACAATTAACTTTTCAGATTTTGAAAAAAAGACAGGAGTGATTTTCAAAGACAAAAACCTTTTAAAGCAGGCTTTTATTCATCGCTCTTATATAAATGAGAATACAAATACAGGGATGAGCCACAATGAACGCCTGGAATTTTTGGGTGATGCAGTGCTTGAGCTGGTGGTGACGGATTTTCTCTATAAAAAATACCCGAGCTTTACCGAAGGGGAGCTTACTGCACTCCGTTCTGCGCTCGTAAATGCTGTCATAATATCTGAAATCGCTTCAGAGATCGGAATGAATGATTACCTGCTTCTTTCCAAAGGCGAAGCCAAAGATAATGGCAAGGCTAGGCAATACATTTTGGCCAATACTTATGAGGCATACGTCGGAGCAATTTTCATGGATTCAGGATACGACAAAGCGGATAAATTTATCACTGATACATTACTCCCGCATACTGAAGAAATCGTGGCCAAGAAACTATGGCGTGATGCCAAAAGCTTGGTGCAGGAAAAAGCGCAGGAATTTTTCAACGTCACCCCGTCTTATAAAGTCATTCAGGAATCGGGCCCAGATCATGACAAGCATTTTACTATTGGTATTTTCTTTGGCTCTGAACACATTGCGGAAGGTAAAGGTCAGTCCAAGCAGGAGGCTGAACAAAAAGCCGCGGGTGAAGCGCTGAAAGTTAAAAATTGGCTAGATTAATATGCGTTTAAAATCCCTCGAATTAACCAGCTTCAAATCCTTCGCCAAAAAAACAGCTTTGGAATTCCAGAGCCCTATTACTTGTGTGGTGGGGCCAAACGGCTCGGGTAAATCAAATGTGGTTGAAGCGATACGTTTTGTACTCGGCGAGCAATCAATGAAATCTATGCGTGGAAAGGGAGGCATAGATTTAATTTTCAAGGGTTCAAAAAATTTAGCAAAATCTTCTCGGGCGGCAGTTTCCATTTATATAGACAACAAAGATAAAATTTTCCGTTTGGAAAATGAAGGCGGAGAAAAAATAAATTTAAACTACGATACTATTACAATCTCTCGAGAAGTTTTTGCAGATGGCCTCAATAAATATTCCTTAAATGGCACAGAAGTTCGCCTGAAGGACATTATGGCGCTGCTAGCGTCTGTAAATATAGGTTCTTCTGGGCACCAGATTATTTCCCAGGGTGAGGCGGATAGAATTTTAAATGCATCACTCAAAGAGCGCCGGGAAATGATCGAGGATGCGCTCGGCTTGAAAATATATCAATATAAAATAAAAGAGTCTGAGAGAAAACTCGAGCGTACGGAAGGGAATATGAAAGAAGTGTCACTCCTCCGCCGTGAAATCGCCCCGCATTTGAAATTCTTGAAAGGGCAGGTGGAAAAATTTGCCAAAGCAAAGGAGATGAAAGATGAATTGCTCGCTCTTTACTTAGAATATTTAAAATATGAAAGTGTTTATTTAGAAAGCGAAAAAGCTAATTTAACAGCCGAAAAACACAAAATCTCTAAAGAGCTGGCTAGTATTTTTGGGAAAATTGGAGATGAGGAAAATGAAAACTCTGCAAAGGAAAGTGATAGTGAAAATAAAAATAAAGAAGAATTAAGGAATCTTGAGAGAAAAATCGCTGAAATCCGCAACTTAAAGAGCGAAGTAGAGCGCAAACTCGGGCGCATAGAGGGAATGCTCGAGATGCAAGGCAAAAACCCAAATGAATCTCATAAATCAGGTAATGTTTCAGTACCAGAAGATGAATTACATAACTTTTTGACGGAAGCGCATGAATACTTGGAAGAGGCGATGTATATGGATGTGCTCGAAAACATCGCGCCAATACTACGAAAAATAAAAGATATATTAGACAGATTTGCTAGGACTGCTGGTTCAGCATCCTCTAAGCCAAATGCACCAAAAGATTTCTCAGGGTTGGAAAATGCTAAGAAAGAAATCATGTTGGAAATGGAGAAGCTGACGGAAGAAGAGAAAAAGGTGGCTCATTCTATAGAGCTTTTGAAAAATGAAATCGCAAGTAATCTAGAAGCGGGACGTGACAAAGAACGTGCAAAATTTGAACTAAAGGTTAGAAATCAAGAGCTTTCATCTACGCTTTCTCTCACTGCTCTCAAAGAAGAAAACCTTGCCCGCGAGGCAGTAGCTTTTGAAAATGAAGTAAAAGAAGGTGAAGTGCTTGTCGGCTATGAAATTTCTGACTACAAGAAATTTGAAGGAGTAGAAAGTCCGGATAGACATTCACAGGAAGATAAAAGAAAGAAAATAGAGAGGATAAAAATAAAATTGGAAGATATTGGCGCGGGTGGGAGCGATGAATTGATGAAAGAATTCAATGAGATTTCTGAGCGCGATGTTTTCTTAGCAAAGGAGATGGAAGATTTAGGGAAGAGCATTGAATCACTACGAACTTTAATGCTCGACCTAAAAGAAAAAATTGATATAGAATTCCGCGATGGCGTATTTTAAATATTCTAAGTAAAGAGCGAGCAATTCATCTTTCATCTCCTTTGCTTTGGCAAATTTTTCCACCTGCCCTTTCAA
>JAHFNF010000076.1 GCA_023267515.1 Candidatus Nomurabacteria bacterium
GCTAAATCCGGGGAAATTCTTTACTTTCTCAGCCGTATTGTAGATTACGTTGCCCAACCCTTTGATGTTTAATTCTTTAATCGCTCCTGGTGTATATCCTCCCGCATAAGCTCCCGCTGATTCTTGTAAAGATGGGATTAGCCCAACCGCCGCCTTTCTTTGAGGTCTAGATACAACCTGTTCGTTTGAAATTCGGAATGGTGTATCACTAGCCAAAGCTCTTAATCCGGTCGCGCCCGTCAATCCACTCACTTTGGCAACCGCCGCCGCCCTCTCATTTAACGCTACATTTCCCCGAAGTAATTCTTGATTAATTAGCGCCTGAATCTTGACATTATCTCCAGCTAATGCATTTATACGACCATAAAGAGTGGGTTCTGCGTCTAAAAGTTTAATTATAGCTTGCTCCGCTTGATAACGACTTCCTGTAACTTCCAATATCTGAGCCAATGATTTGGCCGCGAATTGACCAAAAGTTAAGAATAACTTACTCACCAAACCTAGTCCCAGTGCCAACCCCGGCCCACTTAAATAATTTCCAACCCCCTTAAGGATTCCCGTCCCAATCGCGCCCCCAATACTTTGACCCTCCTTATCTCCCGCTCCCGAAACCTGTTCTCCCAAATCTTTTAATCCCGGCAATACTGAATTACCCTCAATTACGACTTTTAATGCAGGAGCTAAAGTTAATTTACCGATTTTTGAAGCGGCATTAGTAAGATTGTTAACTGTTTCATTAATTGAGGAAGCAAGGGTTTTATTTAGTTCTGATTGGCGTCTTGCGGCCTGATCTGTAGAGGATGCTGAAGCCTCTGTTGCTCTCGAAGTAATGGAATTCTGGCTGGCCAAATCCTTCAAAATAGCAATAAATTGATTACTTCTATAAATACCCGCACCCAACGAAACAACTTGTTTCTGTTGACTTTGGCTTAAATTTTCATAAGTCTTACCTAAATTTTGTAATATTTGATCTGCACTTAAACTGTTTCCATTTAAGTCTTCAACTAAAACTCCATATTCTTTTAATTGATTTAATACTTCTGGTTTATTAATTCTTTGAAAAATACCTCTTAATGCGTTACCAATTATTGAACCGGATTGTCCAGTAATTTGACGAGTAGATGTTACTAAACCTAATAATTTATCAAAACTTACCCCTTGGTCGGCGGCGGCAGAACCTACTTTACTTAAAGCTTGTGCTAAATCATTAGAAGAAACGGCAAACTGGGCATCAACATTTGCGAGTTTATTAATAATTTGAGTTGAATCTAGAGCTTCTTTATTAAATGAATTGATAGCCGTAGTAATAGCGGTTACTGAATCCGCCGCCCCTAATCCACTTAATCTAGTTAAAGTTAGAGAATCTTTTAGTCTCTTTAGAGTTTCAGTAGCACTCAAACCCTGACGGCTTAATTCGACAGCACCTTCAGCAGCTATTTTGAACGACGTTCCTGTTTCACTAGCTACCTTAAATAAATCTCCAGAGAATTTTTTTAATTGATTTTGGGATAATCCGAGTATGCTATTTATGTCAGTAAGCTGCTTTTCTACATCTACCATAGATTTAAACACGGCTTTGAACGCAGAAACTACGGCAAAAATTTGCCCCGCTGTAGCTGAAAAAGCGAGTGTTCTCGCGGACGCAGCAGAAAGTGATTTTTGGAATTCTGAGATTTGACCACTTATGACTCCGAGCGCCCTACCGTCTGCTCTGACTCTTATTACTGGCAGGGAATTTGCGGCGCGAGTTATATCCCTTGTCATCTGGGATGTATCCGCGCCTACTATAACCGTTAAGTCATTTTGACCCGCCATAAATTACCTTATACCTCTATTTTCAAGGTAATTTACACTAAATTAGGAAAAATTCATCGTTTTCTTCTTTGGAACTCTAAAAGTATTTCTGGGTGGATTATTTTTGAAATCCTCTTTCATTTCTAAGTATTTCTGATATTTTCTATCTAGATTTTTCTTAACGTATCTTGCATATACGTTATGTTACACTAAAAAATCTAAGAATTACACTTTTATCCAGTTAATTCAAATAATTTATTTTTATCCATAAAACCACCAGATT
>JAHFNF010000049.1:0-431 GCA_023267515.1 Candidatus Nomurabacteria bacterium
ATAAAGCAACTTTGGCAATTTACACAATCAAACAAAAACCACGAATCAATACAATCTCGGGATTGAATGATAAACTTTGAATTGTAATTCTTCAAACTATCGACGTTCTCATAACAATTCTCAAGCCCATTTACCCAAAGATTATCAAGAGAATTTTTTGACTGATCGATGTTTTCACAATAGCGAACATCTTCACAACCAGTCACAGAATAAGAAAGGTAGCAATTTTTATTACTAATTGAGTAGTTTGTGTACTCGCAGTTTTCAAGAGGTGGAACTTGCCAAAGAGCAAAACGTGGTACTTTCCCCAATAATTCATGCCATTGTTCTAAAAATGGACGAGACCAATCAATATCCATACCATAAGAAATTGGATCCCAAGCATCCCCCTGCCAGCAAGTATTGCAGTAAACCGGAGCAGGATCGTCTGA
>JAHFNF010000049.1:441-4640 GCA_023267515.1 Candidatus Nomurabacteria bacterium
GAATGATACATAGTTACAATTGATTTATTACATAAGTCACAGTTACGTTTATATAAAGATCTAACACTACGAAAACTTGTCCGACGCATCATTCGACATTTTGGACACCATGTCGGTGCAGGTACTTGCATTTTTTCGTAAAAAGAAAAATCATCTGGTTCAGTAACAAAGTTCCCCTTGCAATTTTGGCATATTTTGTTTTCGCTTTTGTATTCCATACTTTCTGAGTAAACCTTTTCTGCGATAGCAGAGTTTGTTTACTTTTTAATAACGTTTCTTTTATCTAAATATCTCTGTAGGATGAGTGCGGCTGCGGAGGCGTCTACTCGGCCGGATTTTTTGCTCTTTAATTTGCTGTGCGCTTGCGATGGGCTAAGGGTATGCTTGCCATCTTTGGATCGGCGGGCCTCCACAGAGGTCAAAAATTCTTTTTGGCGATGAATGGGTAAGTGAAATTCTGCTTCCAGCTCTTTTACAAATAAATCAATCCGAGCAGAGAGCATATTGAGCCGGCCGGAGAAATCTACAGACTCCCCTATCACCAATTCTCTCACATTTTCACTCTTTATAATTTCCCCGATTTTTTTAAAAGTTTTCGTGTCATTTAGCACTATTTCTTTTGGAAAAGCGAGGGTGCCGTTCTCATCTGAAATAGCTATACCAATGCGCTTTGTGCCAAAATCTATGCCTAGAAACCGCCCTGTATTTGCTGCATTCATATGAAAAATACTAGCATAAAAAGGGTTTTTCTGGTATAATTCTATTATGGGTCATTTTGGTGAAGGGTTTAATTTAATAGTCCTTTTGGTAGTGATTTGGAGCGTACTTTGGAAATGCTACTCTGTGTGGACTGCTGTAAAACGCGGAGAAAAATGGTGGTTTGTAGCGCTTCTTTTATTTAATACCGCTGGCATCTTGGATATGATTTACATTTTCGGAGTGGCCAAGAAAAAGTGGAGCGATATAGAGAAACTCATTTCCAGAATAAAATAAACAGGGAGGCGTGGCAGAGTGGTCTATCGCACTTGTCTTGAAAACAAGAGTGGGGCAACCCACCGTGAGTTCGAATCTCACCGCCTCCGCCAAGATTCTAAATAAAAATTTCTATTTCTTTAAGGCCTCGGGGTGCTTTGAGCTCCAAGCATAAAGAGCTACCGAGGCGGAGACGGCGGCGTTGAGGGATTCTGTGCGTGGATGCATCGGGATAGAAAGCAATTCGTCGCAAAGCTCTTGAGTTTTCTGGCGAATACCCTCGCCTTCATTGCCCAAAATAAAAACAGAAGGGGAATCAAATTTCGCCTGCGGAAGCGTTTGCTTTCCCCCGCCCTCCAAGCCATAAATAGTAAACCCTGCTTCTTTTAAATCCCGCACCGCTTGATTGAGATTACCAATGGAAACGATAGGAACGCGAAAAGCCATCCCAGCCGAAACTTTTACAACCGCGCCGGTGATCGGTGCTTGATTGTGCTCCGGAATGAGCACGCCGGAAATACCAAAAGCCGCGGACGAGCGAATCACTGCGCCGACATTGTGTGGATCTTGAATATGAGAAAGAAGGACTACCGCGGTAGAGTCGGCCACTTTTAAATGATACATAAAAGTCTTAAAAGGAATGACGAGGTTTTCAAGTGATATAAGTGCGATGACTCCTTGATGCACGGCCGACCCTTCAGCATATTGCATCTGCTTGGAGCCTAGAATGTCGCTCGGAACCTTGGTTTTCTTTACGAGCTCGCGGAGCTTGGCATCACTCTGACTCGGCGCAATATACACCTTTCTGACGGCTTGTGGAGTGTTTTCCAGGGCCTCACAGACTGCGTGCCGACCATATATATAAATCTTACTTTGCTTCATAAATACACAATACACGCTTTACTTCCTTTGTGCAATTTTGTGGTCTTGGTATAATAAAGAAGTGAAAAGTCTTATGTGGTCCGCACTAGAATACGAACAAAAAGAAAGAGGCACAGATTGGTTCTGGGCACTCGGCGTCATCATCGTGGCCAGCTCGATCGCTTCTTTAATTTATGGAAATTATTTTTTTGCGATTCTCCTGATCCTCGGTGGGCTTTCTTTTTGGATGTTTGCTATCAGAAAACCGGAAATGATTCACTATGAGCTGAACGATAAAGGGCTCCAAATAGAAAATCAACTGTACCCATTTGAAAGGATAAAGTCATTTTTTGTGAGGACGGACACTTCTCCTGCGCTATTTATTAAATCTGAAAGGGTTTTTATGCCGATGCTTTCAATGCCGCTTAACGGTGTTTCCCCTATGGAAGTGAGACAAGTAATGTTAAGTAAAAATATTCCAGAAGAAGAAATGCAAGAGCATTTCTCAGAAAGAGTAATAGAGTCTTTGGGAATTTGATTTTTAGTTAAAAACTGTTAGTCTTCAAATAGTCCCTCTCGTCGTTCAATGGATAGGACGCAACTTTGCGGAAGTTGTGATGCAGGTTCGATTCCTGCCGAGAGGACAGTTAGAAAATAAAATGCGGGAGGAAAACCGTTTGATTTATGTAGTGGAACACAAAAAGAATGACAAGGATGAGAACACCATACATAATATTTTTAGGGTGCTGACGCCTAAATTCAATCACAATCATCAGCACAAGCGCGATAAATACAATTGCCACCAAGATACGGTAAATGATACCTGTATAACTCGGCTGATTGAATAAAAATCTCTCGTACCATTTTGAATAGTGTGTCGGTACCGGTGTCGTAGCGGCCACTGTATTGTCAGGAACCGCGTTGTTTTTTACAGCTGCAAATTCTTTTGTGTCTACGATAGTTTCAAGATTTGAGTTTGCGTTCACTGCCTCCCCCGCCACCGCAGGCGAAAGAGAAGCAGTAGCTACTTGGGTTGGAGTAGTTTTAGGTTTGGTAGAAGGAGTAGTCTTCGGTGTAGTAGGTAAGACTTCGGCGGATGGCACAGTGAACGGAGTTGGTGTACCAAAAGATTGAACGACAAAGGTCGTCTGTGTACCGTTGTAAACTCCTTCCGCTGTGGCAATGCCTATCTCGGTAAATTTATCATTTAAAATATTAGCGCGATGCGTGGGTGAAGCAAGCCAGGCATTTTGTACATCATTTGATTCAGAAAAGTTAACCGCTAGATTTTCTCCAGCATAAATAAATTGATAGCCTGCTTTGGCAAACCAATACCAAGGAGTGAGACCTTCGGGGGAGGTGTGCGCAAAATAGCCTTTCGCGGCCATATCTTGCGCTTTCATTTGGGCGACATTATCCAAAACAGCATTGCGCATCAATGCGTTTTCTTTATTTTCTAAACGACTTTGATTAGTAAGATCTGCTAACACGGCCGGCAAGACTGCTCCGCCAAGCTCGGTATTTCGCAAGATAAAAGAAGACCCCGCAGAAGCAACAAATAAGACCAAAATGCCGATAATTAAAATAGAGACGAAAAACTCGCGGAAAAAATGCGGTGTAAAATCATTCCCCTCGTGCGGTATAAAAAAGTGTTTTAAACCTTTAAACATAAAAATAGTATAGCACAGATATATTAAAATAGCAAGTCGTGGAACTGTTCTCTCTTTCTTGTCAATACGACCCCTAGGTATATAATATACAGTAGTTTTATTAAATATGTAAGGTCGGATAATTATTATTAGTGTTTGTTAAAAAAATTATGTCAAAAAATGTAGTAATACCAATATTATTGTTATTGCTTATCGGAGGCGGAGTGTATGTTCTTAATAAATCAAAAGGCGCGAATTCTGGGGAAGATAATCTAGCTTCACCAAAGAGTGTTGGGGGGATCGTTTACGGCACAAAGGTCTTCTCGGGGAACTGCACTTACACGATCGGTTATTGGAAAAATCATCCAGAGGCTTGGCCTATTCTTATCCTTGCCGCTGGCAACCAGGAATCAAGTTATGTTTCTGGCCCATACAATTGGCAAACTTGGATGAGCACGCTAAGTAACTCTGGCACAGGAGACGCTTGGTATATTCTAGCAAAGCAGCTTTTTGCTGCGGAACTTAATATTGCAAACGGTGCAGATTCGTATACTATAAATCAACTCATCGCGAACGGAAATTCACTACTGAACTCTAACCCAAGCAAGGTGAGTCCTACTTCCACCGCTGGCACGCAGATGATAAGCATTGCTTCTACTCTTGATAGCTACAACAACGGTATCACCGGTCCAGGGCATTGTGGAACTACCACATCCA
>JAHFNF010000050.1 GCA_023267515.1 Candidatus Nomurabacteria bacterium
CACTCCCGGCTTAAATTCCTGCCCGAGTATCAGACAGACTTTGTTTTTGCCGCTTTTTCCGAAGAGTGGGGCTTTATTGGGTCCGTGCTTCTGCTTTTGCTTTACGCTTTGATAATGTGGCGGATTTTGCATATCGCTTCGCGCGGAGAATCAAATTTTGAAATGCTTTACGGGATGGGTGTTGCTATTTTTTTTATGAGCCATATACTCATCAATGTGGGAATGAATATCGGTATTTTACCGGTCACTGGCATCACTTTGCCATTTATGAGTTATGGCGGATCGCATCTTTTAACTGAATTTACTGCCCTTGGTATCCTAATGGGGATGCGAGGGTATGCCCGTCCCGCGCACCGAGATGATATGAAGAATGAGTTTTTGGGTATCTAGACAAATATTATGCAACTTATTGATGGAAAAAAAATAAGAGAAGAGATTTTAGAAAAAGTGAAAGAGGGCGTAAAAGAGCTCCATTTTCAGCCGGTTTTTTGTGATGTATTGGTGGGAAATGATCCAGCCTCGCGCCAATATGTGGAGATGAAAGCAAAAACGGCGGAAAAGTTGGGAATGAAGTTTCACCGGGCAGAGTTTGATAGTACAATAAGTGAAGTAAAGCTAGTAGCAGAAATAAAAAAATTAGAACTTGTTCCAAATATATGTGGGGTTATCGTTCAATTGCCACTTCCGCCAGAATTTCCAAATAAAAAAGCGATTTTAGATGCTGTGCCAGAGGGTCTAGATGTGGATTGCTTAGGGCAAGTCGCCAGCGATGAATTTTATGCCGGTCTGTCCAAACATGGTTTTCCTACCGCGCTTGCCTGTATGGCTCTTTTAGACTCATTAAATTTGGATCTAAAAGATAAGAAGATAGTAGTACTTGGTCAGGGGGAGCTAGTGGGCAAGCCCGTGTCAGCGCTTCTTCATTTCCGAGGGCTTTCCCCTATAGCAGTCACCAGGAAGACAGAGAATAAAGAAGCGTTAATTAAAAATGCTGATATAATAATTTCTGGTATTGGCAAAGGAAAATTCATCACAGGAGATATGATAAAGTCGCAGGCTATATTGATTGATGCAGGCACTTCTGAATCAGGTGGTGGTATCGTTGGCGATGTGGATTTGGAATCCGTGAAAGAGGTCGCAAGTTTCGTTTCTCCGGTGCCAGGCGGAGTGGGGCCGGTCACAGTGGCGATGCTACTCCAAAATGTGTTAAAAGTAGCGAAAAGCAAATATGAATAATCAAATTTTTTTCTTTTTTTATAATCTTGCACATCAATCAGCTTTTTTTGACGGAATAGTTATTTTTTTTGCGCAGACTTTCCCATATTTTGTGGTTTTGGCTGCCTTTTTGTTTTTATTGCTTCACCACCAAGTTCTTACGTCTCTTAATCCATTTAGGGAATTTAGAAAAAAGTGGAAAGAAATTGTTTCGGTGTTTTTATCGGGAGTTTTTGCTTGGGTTCTATCTGCTCTACTAAAACTTTTAGTTCATACACCCCGTCCTTTTGCAGTGTTTCAAAATGTGCAGGCTCTTTTTTCTGAGACTGGATATGCCTTTCCTTCCGGCCACGCGACTTTTTTTTCGGCTATCGCGTTTTCTATTTTCTTTATTAACAAAAAAGCCGGTTACTTTTTTATAATATGCGCTTTACTTATCGGTCTTGCGCGCATTATAGCCGGCGTGCATTTTCCAATAGATATTTTGGGAGGAATAATTTTAGGGCTTACCATTGCGTATTTTCTTAAAAAAAGATAGAATGCCTCTGTATTTATTTAATGATTTATGTGGAAAAAGAGGGTTTTAGCTTTAATATTCCTTATTTTAGGAGCCGGGGTGGCTTATTTTGTGTACAAGTCTGAGTACAAGCTGAACCCTAAATTTGGCCAAGCAGGCGCATTTATTCAAAATCATCAGTTTCGCCTTGGGCTTGATCTCTCGGGTGGAACCCATCTTATTTACAAAGCGGATGTATCTGCGGTGCCTGCCGGGCAAGTGTCTGATTCAATGAATGCCTTGCGTGACGTTATTGAACGACGTGTGAATCTTTTCGGAGTTTCTGAGCCGGTCGTGCAGGTAGAAAAAGGCGGCTTTGTGGCCAACGGGGAACAGAGGCTCATCATTGATTTACCGGGAGTGACAGATGTGGAAAAAGCCACCAAAATGATCGGGGAGACTCCACTTCTTGAATTTCGGATTGAAAAAGGGGCAGATGAACCGCAAACCGTGAAAGTGACAAGCAATGGCCAGATTGATTTAAAGGTTGATCCTAATGACAGATTTAAATCCACTGAGCTTACGGGCCGCTATCTAAAAAAAGCTGTTCTTGAATTTGATCAAAATACCCGAGAGCCAAAAGTATCTCTGCAATTTGATGCTACTGGTACCGCTCTTTTTGCTAAAATCACAAAAGAAAATATCGGTAAAATTGTGGCTATATATTTGGACGGCGCGCCTATATCTACACCAGTAGTGCGAGAGGAAATTCCAAATGGTCAGGCGGTGATTTCAGGATCTTTTACCCCTACCGAGGCCAAGCAACTTGTCGGACGTCTCAATTCTGGCGCCTTGCCTGTACCCATCTCGCTACTATCAAAGCAGACTATCGGGGCGACTCTTGGCGCTTCGGCTGTGGCGGCCGGGGTAAAGGCGGGCATAATCGGCTTTCTAATCATTGCTCTTTTCCTAGTTCTTTGGTACCGCCTGCCGGGTGTCATCGCTGTCTTATCACTCTCTATATATGTATCAATAATGCTTGCATTATTTAAATTGATGCCGGTAACGCTCACAGCCGCTGGCATTGCCGGGTTTATTATTTCTATCGGTATAGCCGTTGACGCGAACGTGCTGATTTTTGAACGAGTAAAAGAAGAGCTTCGTTTGGGTAAAAGCGTACCAGAAGCGGTAGCCACTGGTTTTTCCCACGCTTGGTTTTCCATCAGGGATTCAAATACATCAACCATAATCACTGCGATCATTTTATTCTGGTTTGGTACCTCACTCATCAAGGGTTTTGCCTTAACCCTCGGTATGGGAGTCCTCGTATCAATGCTCTCGGCCATTACCATAAGCAGGATATTTCTCAGGGGTATTGATTTTGTCGGAGGCGGCAAGGTCGCCAGGTTTTTATTTAGTTCAGGTCTCAGTAAATAATTTATGTTCATCATCAAATACAAAAAAATATTCATCAGTATTTCTATCGGACTAGTGTTGCTTTCCTTCGCAGCTCTCTATACCTTGGGTCTTAATTTCGGGATAGATTTTAAAGGTGGGGCGTTATTGGAAGTCTCTTATGCAAGTGATCGCCCGGCTGTCTCCGATGTAGATACATCCCTTGTGCCTCTTAACTTAGGGCAAGTCCTTATTCAGCCGACAGGAGATCTCGGCTATATTTTAAAAATGAGGGATATTACCGAAGCAGAGCACACAAGTATTTTAAAATCATTATCCAGTGACGGCAAAATAACAATAGAGGAGAAGAACTTTACCTCTATCGGACCTTCGGTCGGTGCAGAGCTCACTAAAAAAGCTATTATCGCTATAATTTTAGTTTCGCTCGGCATTATTTTATTTATCGCTTATGCCTTTCGTAAAGTTTCTCGCCCAGTATCTTCTTGGAAATACGGCTTCATTGCCATTGTCACTTTGCTTCATGATGTGGCTATCCCTGTTGGACTTTTCACTATCATGAGTAAATTTTACGCAGCCGAGGTGGATACTTTGTTTGTGGTGGCAGTACTCACCATTTTAGGTCTCTCTGTTTCTGACACTATTGTCGTCTTTGATCGTATTCGTGAAAATCTAAGAAATCATATTTCAAAAGAGTTTAGCGAAACAGTGGGCAAAAGTTTAGAGCAAGTTTATCCTCGCTCTATCAATACCTCACTCACAGTAATTTTAGTACTGCTCGCTCTCTTTTTCTTTGGACCATCTGCCACAAAATACTTTGCTTTAATGCTCACCGCTGGTATGTTTTTCGGAACATATTCCTCAATCTTTCTCGCTTCACCGCTTTTGGTTTGGGTTGAAGAAATGCAAGCTAAAAAGAACGAAAAGAAAAGATAGTTTTCCAATTGCATTTTAGGGTGTATACTATGAGTATGAAATACTTTCTAATAGTTTTAGGTGCAATTGTGCTTTGGGCGGTTTACGCCTTTAATAGCTTTGTTTCTTTGCGTAATCGTGCCAAGGAAGCCTGGGCAGATATTGAAGTTCAATTAAAGAGAAGGTATGACCTTATTCCTAATTTAGTGAACACTATAAAAGGTTCTACTGCTTTTGAGCAGAACACATTGACTAAGGTGGTGGAAGCTCGCGCTAAGGCAACTTCTATTCAAGTGGATCCTTCCAAAGTGACTCCGGAGATGATGCAAAAACTTGCATCATCTCAGACAGAGCTTTCAACCGCTCTCGGCCGATTGATGGTTGTTTCCGAACAGTATCCACAATTAAAATCTAATGAAAACTTTCTTGCTCTACAAAGCGAACTTTCTGATACCGAAAATAAAATCCAAGCCGCCCGCCGCTTTTACAACGGCAATGTCCGTGACTTGAACATAAAGATAGAATCTTTTCCAGGCAATGTCATTGCCGGCACATTTCATTTTTCCAAAATGGAGTTTTATGATCTTCCAGACAAC
>JAHFNF010000051.1 GCA_023267515.1 Candidatus Nomurabacteria bacterium
TTGGTTCAGATAAAAATAAAAACCCCATCACTGCGGCGGACAATACAAATAGGGAGAGCATCGTCATCGGGGCGATGATGGTGTCATTCTGGTTCTTCAGCATAGCTCCCACAGCTTGAGCGATGAGAACAATAAAAACAATATATAGCGCCGCTCCGAATGGATATGTAAATGGTTTTTTCATATTCATATTATAGCAAACTTTTGAGTGGGCCGGCGTGCTCGTAAGTAGTAAAAATGAGACCGGTTGGTCCGATTTTGGAATCAACAAGTTTGAAGTTTTCTGGTTCCGTTCCCTTCCCAAAAAGCTTTTTGCCTTTGCCAATAGTGATGGGGTGAATCCACAAATGCATCCGATCAATCAAATGATTTTTGAGCAATGTCTGAATAAGGTTCCCACTACCCCACACCCACAAATCTGGACCGTCCTCTTCTTTTAATTTTTTTATTTCCACTACTACATCGCCGGTGATGCAGACAGAGTTGTTCCACGATGGCTCAAAGGCCTCCTCCGACACGACGTATTTTTTTGTCTTATTAAATGGAATTGCTACTTCTTGGTCAGTTTTAGCGCTCGGCCAAAATCCAGCAAAGATATCATAGGTAACTTTGCCTAGTAGGAGCTCGAACGGAATACTGAAAAATCCGCCCAATATAGGCATCAGCTTCTCGTCCGGAGGAAACGCCCTCTGCCAGCCACCGTATTTAAAACCACCAGTAGTATCTTCCTCTGCTCCACCTGGAGCTTGCATCACCCCGTCCAAAGTTATAAAAGTTGTCGTAATTATTTTTCGCATAAAGTTATTGATGTTTAAAATACTTTTTTATTACTTTATAAATTACTAAAAATAAGAAAAATATAATTACTGCCACCACCATAACAATAAGAAGATTTGGGCCTTCAGGGTCATTGATAAATAAGAACATCAACCTTGAGCACGCAATAGCTGTTATGCCCAAGATTAGTAATGAAATTTTTTTTGACTTGAAATACATATTGGAAGTTATTATTTAATAAGATTTAACAATAGTCTCATATTCATGTAAAAATAAGGTCTCAATTTCTGGTTCAATATCTGCCAATGGATTAGGTGTGTCATCTGCGTAGTGCACAATGACCTTGAAGGGTAAAATCCCAAGCCCTTCCCCAATCTCCTTTGAACTTTTACTATAAAATAACTGTCCTAAAGCATTGGCACCGGCAGAATCACCTCCTATTACCTTTCCATTAAATAATTCTTTGAGATTTTTGTACTTTTTAAGAACCTCCATAAGCTTCACCGTGCGACCACCAAAAATACATATTATGTCTGCCCAGATACAATCTTCTACAAATGTCTCCTTTGATGCTATTTTAATATTTAGATTTTTTGATCCTTTATTTTTATTAAATTGTTCTTTGCCTTGTTCTATCCTCAATTGCAGTAAATCTTCTCGTTCTGCAAAAAAAACAAAAAGTATTTTTACATCTAGTGGGGTATCTTTGAGCATTTCTTGAAAAAACTCATCTTTTATGAATCCTTTTTCCTTATTAAAACCTCCGTGTAAAACAAATTTAGTCATAAAAATACTATATAAAATTTGGTAGCTGCGGGTCAGGGACTCGAACCCCAATATCATCCTCCAGAGGGATGCGTCCTACCGTTAGACGAACCCGCAAAATTCATCCTATTTTGATAGATTACTCTAAAAACACTATTTATTCAAGAATCACTTTTTATTCTGTTTCACACACGCTTTGATGAAAGCGGTGAAGAGGGGGTGTGGGTGCAAAGGATGCGCGAGGAATTCCGGGTGGAATTGAGTACCTAGGAAAAATGGATGCTTACTTTTTGGCAGCTCGGCAATCTCCATCAGATGTCCCTCTGGGGAACGGCCGGAAAACACGAGGCCTTTGGCTTCAAGATCGGCGACAAAGGCCGGGTTCACTTCATATCGGTGGCGGTGGCGCTCTATTATTTCTTTCTGTTCGTAAGCATTACGAGCGATAGTGCCTTCGCGAAGTTGCGCTTTGTATGCGCCCAATCTCATAGACCCCCCATACCTATTGTTCTGCAAATGCTCTTTTTGGGATTCCATCACATCTATCACGATATTTTTCGCATTCGGGTTCACCTCGCGAGTGTTTGCGTCGCGGAGGCCCAAGACATTGCGCGCATATTCTATCACCATCATCTGCATACCGTAGCAAAGTCCGAAGTAAGGAATCTTGTTTTCCCGAGCGAATTTCACCACTTGCAAATTCCCTTCTACTCCGCGGGCGCCAAAGCCCCCCGGCACCACTATGCCATCATATTTTTTTAATTCTTTCAGGCTGGCAGGATTTTTCTCATAGTCTACCGAGTTCAGCCATGAAATCACTGGCTTTCTATTTTCTGCGTAAGCGGAATATTTCAAGGCTTCAATGACGGAAAGATATGAATCGGAGAGAATGAAATCCCCGGTCTCAAAATATTTCCCTATCATCGCAATACGCACCACTTCTTTACCATTGTGCGCGTGCTTGGCAAAGCTTTTCCAAGCGTCCCAAGCCGATTTATCCGGCGCTTTGCAAATGACATCCATAATCTTACAAAGCTTGTCTGAAAGTTTCTCTTTTTCAAAGTTTAGCGGTATGTCATAGATACTATCCACATCCGGCGCGGCAATGATTCTATCCGGTAAGAAATTGCAAAGTAGAGATATTTTTTCTTTTCTTTTATCATCAAGACTGGTAGCGCCTCTCGCAATTAAAAAATCAGGCTGGATACCTGAAGCATTTAAAGTACGTACGGCGTGCTGGGTGGGCTTGGTTTTCATCTCTCCAATATTAAAAGGAGTCGGTAGATAAGAGACCATCACAAAAAACACATCCGCCGGACTCTCAATTTTCATCATACGGCCCGCTTCCAAGAAAAGCATATTTTGATATTCGCCGACGGTGCCTCCGATTTCTATGATGACCACATCCGCTTTACTGTTCTCCTGGGCATTTTTTATACGGCGAATCACTTCCAGTGGGATATCCGGCACCACCTCCACATTTTTTCCTTTGTATTCTAAATTACGTTCCTTTTCTATGACTGTCTGATACACCCGCCCCGTCGTCATATAATTTATGCGAGTCAAATTGATATCTAAAAATCTCTCATAGTTCCCCATATCCTGGTCCGTCTCATCGCCATCTCCTAGGACAAACACTTCACCGTGCTCAGTCGGGTTCATCGTACCGGCATCCACATTTATATATGGATCAATTTTAATCGCGGTGACATTGAGCCCGCGATTTTTTAAAATTAGTCCCAAAGACGATGAAGTAATGCCTTTACCGACTCCTGAAATTACTCCTCCTACCACAAAAATATATTTGCAATTACTTTTTTTCGCCATTTTATTTATTCAGATATTTTCGCACCGCCAAGGAAGAAGAAATCATCCCTAGGATTACTCCTGATAATAATACAATGGACCCAATTTGCACAAGGTTAGATTTGTAATATTCAAAAAGGTTCATTCCTAAAAACGAACTCATATTTCTCCCGAGCCAAGCTGTCACTGGCCAAAAAATAAGCATCGTTATGACAGTGGCCGTAAAACCATATATCGCGCCTTCTATCATAAAGGGACCGCGAATCCGCATATTTGAAGCCCCGACCAGCCGCATCACGCCTATTTCTTCTTTGGAAGTAAATATTGCCAGCCGGATAGTGCTGAAAGTTATTATGATAGAAATACCGATCAGGATGAGGGTGATGATCAGACCCAACTTCTGCGCCCCATCAATGATTCCATTTAATCTGTCTATGACAAGCTTATTCTGGTGATAATTGACCTTGTCTATGATTGAAGACGGGCCAGAGACGAGAGCATTATCAGATTTTAAAAAGTTTGCGATACTCTCGTACTGTGAAACTTCCTTCGCTTTGACATTCAAATACGCGCCCAATGGGTTCTCTCCAATCTCGTCTAACGCTTGAATGGTCGGATAGTCATCTTTGTGTCTTTCCCGAAAGTTTTTCAAAGCATCTTCGGCAGACACATAGGTGGCACTCTCTACCTCTGGAAGATTTTCAATTAAAGACTTTAAAGAAGAAATTTGATCCTCGGGGGCAGTGGTCGTAAAATAAACCGTCACGTCTACTTTGTCTTTTATTTGATCAAGGGAAAAGTGCAATACTGCCTGCAACATTACGAGCGTAGCAATTACAGATAAAGTGATGGTCGTCATCAAGACTGCGGCCCAAGAAATAGTGCCATTTCTGGTAAAATTTATGGACCCCGCTTTTATAATTCTTTTTAGCTCAGTCATAAGGTTGTTATGATTATATTATATACTTCCCATTTTTGTCATCTCGCACGACTTTTCCTTTTTCAATCGTCACCACCCGTCTCCCGATAGACTCTACTACCCCTTTATTGTGAGTGGTCAGTATTATGGTGGTGCCGAGGTCGTTGATTTTTTTTAAAATCTGGATGACTTCAAACGCATTGACTGGATCCAAATTGCCAGTCGGCTCGTCTGCGATGATGAGCTCTGGTTGGTTGATGATAGCGCGAGCGATAGCGAGACGCTGCTGTTCTCCGCCGGACATCTGATGGGGAAAATGATACAAGCGGTTGGTCAAA
>JAHFNF010000052.1 GCA_023267515.1 Candidatus Nomurabacteria bacterium
ATTTAGCCCAAAATGAGCGGAGGCAGAGACTTTTGACCTTTCAAAAGCCCACCCTACGCCTCAAAGCCAAAATCTCAAGGTGGACTAAATTCAAGCGTTTCCTTAATCAGTTCAGACCTTAACAATTTGGGGTGCAGGAGTTTGTTGGAAAGGTTTGTAAATTATTCCTTTTGTCGAACTTCCTGAAAAATGATTCGAAGCCAACTTGAGAGTCAGCCCCAAAGTGGAGAGGGGATGGGGGAATAGCTAGGAGAGTCGCGTCAGCGTAAAGGTACTTGCTTAGTGACAAGCCACCACGGTGACTTTCCCCACCCCTTCTTCACTAGATTATTAGTTAAAAATAAATTATGAAATATCTAAAATATACCAGTCTGGTGCCATTGTTTCTCTTGCTTGCTTTGCCCGTCTGGGCTGATTCAGAACTCGAACCACTCTTCGAGGGTTCTAGTCCACCAGTGTTACTCGCGCCTCGACCAAAGGTTGATGTGAGTGACGAGGTTCTACCCCTCTTGCCTCTAGTCAGTGATGATGTGCCAATTCCTGCCTCTAGTGGCTCTAGTATCACTCCGAGTAGTGGGTTTAGATCTGGCGGTAGTGGCTATATCACTCTAGTTGTTGACGACACACCCTTAAAACTCCAGCTCATTGAAAGAATTATCTGGCTCTTAGGGGAGATTATTAAACAACTATCTATATAAAGTCCCCTAAATTAACAATTAGATAACAATGACCACAGATTTAACAATACTAGAACAAATAGACCTACAGGCAATAGAATTAAGTCACGGAATGAAACAAGTTGTTGGCGAAAAAAGAGATTACTACATTACTTTAGAACAATTAGAAATGATACTAGAAAAGTTTGTTGACCAACCATTATGACCAAAGACCAACTAATTGAGAATATCACCAAGAAAATCCACGACGCTCACCCTGAAATAATGGGGCGCAACGCTTCAATTAAAATTGAGGGCAATGACTTTAGTGGCCTAATTAACTACCGTGATACTGCTATCTCTTTGGCTGATGTGTTGATGGCGATGCCACACCTAAAACCCACTGATGATAGAAACATAGTTGTTGGACAAGCTGAAAGTGTTGGGAATAGAGATTTTATAGAAGTAATCTCTCGCTGGAACCTCACCCAACCCCTTACCGGCCAGAATATCGAATGTTTGGAGTGGCTTAACAAATTATTAACTAAATAAATTATGACACCAGAAACGATTACAAAGTTACAAGAAGTTTTCGCCCCGATTGCGGCTAAGATTGGTCAGGGCGCAGAGTTTGGTTGGGAAGTGGTGATGAGACAACAGATAGTTGTGGCTAGTATGGGTATCGTTTGGGCTATCTTTGGTCTGGTTGGGGTATTATTTTTTAAGAGATTTATTGGCGGGGCGCTACAGAGATTTAAGGATACTGAAGAACCTTTTTCTTTTTTTGCTCTCGCCGCTCTACTCATTGTCTCAATAGTTTTTATCGTTCAAGGAATATCTGACGCAATTACCCACTTTATCAACCCCGCCTACTATGCCTTAGACTTCTTCATTCACTTAACTAAATAACTATGACACTAAAAGAAATCCAAGAAGCACAAAAACCCTATTGTCAGCACAGTGACTTAAAGCATACGGAGTTGTATGGTGGAATTATCTCTATTTGGTGTGCCGAATGTGGTAAATTATTAAAAGAAGTCACAATTATCTAGTATTAGACTAACTATGCCAAACGAAAAGATAATTGAGGGGATTAAATGTGGTCTGTCGGAATTTCCGACAAGCCACTAAAGATAAATAATATGTCAGACATCAAACAAATCAGTGCTAAATATCTTCACCCGACTGGAATTACGGCCAACGTCTTATTTTTAGATAGCAATCGTAAAGCTGTCGTGTTGGAAAGTAACAGAAATAAGCGAGAGTTTATTTTTAATCGCTCCAAGCCCGAAACTATCCGCGCAGTCGGCGAAGCCTTTATTGAATTAGCCAATTTTATTGATAATTTATGAATAAACAAATCACCATCAACCAAGCGTGGCTAGAGCGGTTGATTGAACTTGGAGAGAAAGTGGCCGTTGCCGGTGACGATAAGGGGTGGCTGTGTCACCTCCTTGGTTACATCGAATCAGCTAAGGAGTTAATAGATTTAGACGGTAATTTACCAAATCTCTAATGACCGCCTAAAAATAAGCAAATGAAATATAAAATCTCCGACTGGTTCGAGATACGTTTCTGGCGAATGGCGGTTTGGATTCTCAAAAAAGGTTACGGCGGTAATTGTCCCACCTCGGACTTAGATGACTTCCCTGATATGTATAAGGTGCCAAAAGACGTGTTCCACGATGGTCGGTGTGCCAGCTGTCGGGCTAGGGAAGTGATTGATTGGATTGAGGATCATATTAGGTTGCTAAAATCGTGATTTTCTATCTCAAATTATTCTTAATCGCTTTTCCCATTTTCACTTTAGAGGTGTTAATAATTAAAAACTTGCTCCGTTTTTAAGTTGGCATTATAATTATAAGATGGATTGGCTCATCGAAGCAATAGAAAGAGAGGCAACACCAAAACATCTTCGTCAAGAAACGGCTGATGAATTTTCTTATCGGCATAACATTGATGTCAAACACTATTATTACGTTGTCAACAAGGAGGAGAACCGAAAAAAGTCTTTAGAATTAGCCTTAGATAATGCTAAGATTCGAGCGCCAGCTATTTTAGAAAAATTAGGAGAAATGGCCGAGGGAGGTAACATTCAAGCCATAAATTCTTACTTGGATTATATTCTTAAATTGTCAAAGAACTTAGATTTAACAACTGGGGGCAAACCAATTATTCAAATTGCTAAAGAGATAGCTGATAAGCATGGAATTACATCCAGCCCAAGCAACGATAGCTAAAAGTTTAACTCGTTTTCGTGTTCTTAATTGTGGCCGTCGGTTTGGTAAAACAGTCTTAGCGGTAGAAGAAATGGTGGGGTTTGCTCTAAAGAAGAAAGATAGTCGAATCGTTTATTATGCTCCTACCAGAGATGATGCCAGAGACATTACTTGGGCTATTTTAATCAAGAAATGTAAGAACATTTTAACTTACAAGAATGAGTCTCGACTAGAGGTGAAGATTATGACAAGTGATAGGGGAGAATCTTCGATTACGCTTTATGGTTGGGAATCAGTTCAGGAACGAGGTAAGGGTCGGGGACTAGCTAATGATTTTATTGTTTGTGACGAAGTGTCCTCATATCGTAGTTTTTGGGTTGGTTGGAATGAGGTGTTGTCTCCGACCTTAATAGATCGGGAAGGATCGGCAATGTTCATCTCTACTCCTAAAGGATTTAACCATTTCTATGATTTGTTTAATACCAATGACAAGGATTGGGTTTCTTTTCATTTTACGACTTATGACAATCCTTATATCTCGGTTGAGGAAATTGAACGCGAAAAAACAACCAAACCAGAAGATACTTTTGCCCAAGAATATCTAGCTGATTTTAGAAAGCTCCAAGGTTTAGTTTATAAAGAGTTTGATCACACGAAGCATCTTTATAGCGATAGACCAGCTAGACTATTAGTCGAAACGATTGGGGGTTTAGATTGGGGCTATACGAATCCGACAGCGATTATTAAAATTGAGCGTGACGTTGATAATCACTATTGGGTATCAGAGGAGTGGTATCGAACTGGCAAGACGACGACTGAAATCTGCGAGTATGCTAGAACAATGGGAATTGATGCTTTTTATCCTGATCCAGCCGAACCCGACCGATTAGAGGAAGCCCGCAAATTAGGTTTAGTAATCCGTGAGGCTAATAAGGACGTCACTAAGGGGATTGATAGTGTGAGAAACTTGCTCAAAAATAACCGTCTCCATATTCACCGGAGTTGTGTTAATTTGCTTAATGAAATTGAAACTTATGCTTACAAGGAAAAGAAGAGCGACCAGAATACACCCGAAATTCCGGTTAAGGAAAATGACCACGGCTGTTTAATCTTGTCAAGTCTAGTTATAACACCAACAGGTGAACATAAATTGGAAGATATACATAAGGGGGATTTTGTTTGGGATGGTTTTTCGTGGGTTTTTGTTCAAGAAGCTGGAATAACTGGGACTAAAAAGACAATCGTTGTTTCATTTTCAGACGGTTCTTCCATTGAGGGGACACCTGATCACCCCGTTTTTGTTATAGGTAGGGGGCTTGTGCCATTAGGTAATCTGAAGTATAATGACCATATATGCAAACAAGAAGTAGAAATGAGGAAGTTTCTTTTGAGGGGAATATCTATAGAAGATACCCAGATGCCCCAAAGAGTTCAGCACGGTTCAAATATTTCGTATGTTCAAAAAATAAAAACCTTCTTCATCGAGAAATTTATAAGAAGCATTTCGGTGTCATTCCAAAAAGTTTTGACATCCACCACAAGAATGGGATTACTATGGACAACAGAATCGAGAATCTTGAACTATTATCGAAAGCAGAACATACAAGGAGACATCAGTATGAAAAACCGTTTGCGGCGTACATTTGTAGCTTCTGTAGT
>JAHFNF010000019.1 GCA_023267515.1 Candidatus Nomurabacteria bacterium
TAGATTGAGGTTTTGGGATTTTATTTGCGACATTTTCATTTAAGATAAGCGCATTCACGACTTGACTAGTGATAAGGCTTATTGTGCGACATAGTATTATTTCCTACAACCACACTTCCCTAATGCGGAGTGTAAGGTATAGTGGGCACAGACGGTGCCGCTAGGTCAAAATCTGTTGGTTGCGCGTCGTGAATGCGTTGCATATTATCTATAAACGAGCGCCAGAGGTAAAGCACAGGGGTTTTAAGGTGATTATCCCAAAATCCTATTAGTCCCGTCCTTGCCTGGTTTACCGTGCTCTCTGTTTGGCTACCTTGGTATTCTGTTTTAAAATCAATGTTAAAATAATTTCCTAGCGCTACCACAATAAATAGCATTAGTAATATCATTTCCAGAATACTCAACGCTCCTTTTTTATACACCAGGTTCATTTTATTGGAGCACGTTGTTCCACATTGTCAGGAACCAATTCCAGATACCACTTAATGTTAAATTAAAATACGACATTAAGAAGATCACAATCACTATAAATAATATTAATTGCAAAAATCCTCCTTGTTTATTCCTCATACTTTTATTTTACCATTACCCATTATAAGCTGGCAAGTAGTAAAGTGGATCCAGGTATGCGTTTATCGGAGATATTGGTTGGGTCAAAACGCGGCCAGGGCAAGATTTACTAGGGAGAGTTTTTACCTCCACTGCATCACGTGCGTATAGAGATACGTGAAGATGTGGCCCGGTAGAATACCCGGTATTACCAGAATAGCCTACCACCTGTCCCCTCCTCACCTTATCCCCAGTACCCACTTTTATAAGTGATAAATGCCCAAAGGTGCTAGCGAGTCCATTGTTATATTTTATCAAGACAAAACGGCCAAAGGAGACGCCAGCGCATTGCTTGTCCGTATCTCCTGTGCCTGCTACCACACCATCCGACATTGCCATAACTGGCGTGCCGACAGATGCCCTAAAATCTACCCCATTGTGGGTACCGTTTGCATACAGTCGTTTACCAGCTTCTGTTTTTCCAAAGTACTGAGTGATGTAAATATTTTCAAGTGGCCAACTCAAAGTTCCCTTACCTGGTAATTTTGAGGGGTCCAATATATATTTAAGCTGAGATTCGTAATCGTTTACTTCTTTTTCAAAAGCCTGTTTTTTTGCCAGCTTGTTTGCTAAAAGTTTTTGGTAAGTAGTCTCACTATTCTTTGTTTCAGTTAGAAGTTTTGTTTTTTCAAAAGCATTTTGATCTACAATCTTTTTTTGATCAGCTAATTTAGATTTTAATAGAACAAGCTCATCTCGCGCGGTCGTGGTGGCCTGCTTTGTGTTTTCAAGATCGTTTCTTACAATTTTTAGCTCAGCAATTTTTTTTTCAACACTCTCTTGCACCGAGGCGATATTGTCTATATCGTTCCACATATCGGTAAAAGTATTCTCAGATAGAATTATTTCAGGCAGTGAATCAAGCTCAAATTCGTTAGTTTTTTTGAGGCCAATTATTATTGCATCTTTATGATTTGATATTGAGTCTTCCTTATCCCCTATTTGTGAGCCCAATTCCTCAATTTTATAATTGGTGTTTTCAATTTTCTTTTGGGTTACCACAATATCTGCCCCAAGCTTTTTGCGATTAATATCCAATTCTTGTATAGCTCCGCTCAATGAAGTCTTTTGCTTACCAAGACCAACCAGCTGGCTTTGATACGACGATATTTCTTTTTCCAAGGCCTGAATATCTTTATTCCTTTGATTTATTTTGTCGTTTAGCTCTTCTACTGTTTGAGCGTAGGAAAAAGCAATCGGAATACTAAAAAGCAGGATTAAAACCGCTACCCTAAATAACTTTTTGTATTCGGGAAATTGTTTCATTTCTTCCTAATATAAAGGCGATAGTAAAGGGGTCGGGTGATTTATCAAGTCCTGAAAGAGCGTAACGAAATGGATGGAGCACCTCTCCCCTCTTTTCGGTTTTATCTGCATAGGCCATAACTTCAGTTTTGATTTTTTCAGTGCTCCACTCAGAAATATTAGCTAAGATTTCTGAAATATTTTTTAGGTGTGTAGCGGTTGTGTCATTAGCGCAACCTTTATAATTTAATTTACGCTTATCCACCTCCGGCGTTTTAAGGAAAAAATCCAGCTCCCCATCCTTTACCATTCCCTCAATATCACTCCATTTTGAAACTCTGTCCAGGATCAAGGGAATGAGCATAGCATTTTGCATTTTTTCTGGCAGTCTGGAAAAAACTTCCTTCCTAGTTATCTCCGGTGCCAATCTTTTTATGTGTTCTTTATTTAGCCAATCAAGTTTTTCCTCATTGAACTGTCCCCCACTTTTTTGGATATGACCGAGATCAAAGACATCAATGATTTCCTGCTCTGACATCACTTCCCTGTTGTCCCCACTACCGGGATTCCACCCAATAAGTGCAAGAAAATTAAACATCGCCTCTGGCAGGTAACCTTCTTTTTGATAGTCTAGGATATCTTTTGCCCCATCACGTTTACCCAATTTTTTATTTCCGGACTCTCCTAAAATTGGTGGCAGAGATACAAAAATAGGCGGAGTAATATTTAGTGCCTCATAAAGAGCGAGGAACTTTGGTGTAGACGCGATGAACTCATCAGCTCTCATTATATGTGTAACCCCCATCTCTAAATCATCAATTATGTGCGCAAAATTATATGTCGGATATCCGTCAGATTTAATTAAAATAAAATCATCAAGCGCTTCCGGCCCGGCTGACAATTCTCCACGTACCACGTCACTCCATTTATAGCTTTTTATTTCAGGAGTTTTAAAACGGAGCGCTTGGGTTCCATCCCAAACACCAAAACTTTCGGGTCGATGCTCTCTATATAGAAATGGCCTCTTTTCTTCTTCGGCTTTTTTTCTAAAAGCATCTATCTCCTCATTGGTGTATGGATCAGGATAAGCATGACCTTTCTCAATCAAAACGTTAGCGTACTTTTTATAACTATCAAGCCTTTCTGATTGTAGATACGGCGCGTGTGGACCTCCAATATCAGGACCTTGGTCCCAATTTATGCCGACCCATTTTAAGGATTTAATTATGTGGTCTATTGAACCAGCCACTTCACGAGCTTTATCAGTATCCTCAATTCTTAAAATAAAAGATCCGCTATTTTTTTTAGCCCAAAGGTAGGCATATAATGCTGTACGCACCCCGCCTACGTGTAGAAAGCCTGTCGGGCTCGGGGCAAATCTTGTGACTACTTTTTTTTCTGGCATAATGCCAAATTATAGCATTTTTTGAATCCAAATAAAAAAAATTAGCCCTCCACTGATATATTTTAGGAAGGCTAATGGATGTGGCGCAATTTTACTAATTAAAGTTTACCCGCATAATGCTTGCTTCGGAGAATTTCTCAGCAATCATTTTTGGGGTAATTTTAAACTTTGTTCTGTCTTGAAAGTGAATTGCGGCACTTTTCAAAGCAGTTCTTATTTCAGTTGAAGAAACAGGACCTTTCTGTTTTACCATAAAGTAATGTTTTTTCACGAAATAAAGTTTAATCTCTTCCGCATTGGGAAGCGTATCGTCCGGATGGGACGCAGGAACAAAGGATAGCATGATTTTGGGGTTTAGGGTTTAAGGCATTATACACACTTAAACAAAAAAGTAAATAGATAGGCTATTTTTCGTGTCCAAGGGCAATATCCACGAGCGCGCGAGCAATCTTCATCGCGGCGTCCTTCTGATAGAAATCTTTTGCGCTTTGCGCCATTCTTGCCCAGGTATTTTTTTCATTTACAATTCTTTCAATCTCTGCAATTAAAATATTTGAGGTCATATTCATTTCTTCAATTACGCTGCAAGCGCCGACTCGGGCATAGTTGAAGGCGTTCTTTTTTGCGTGATCCTCATTTGAATTTGTGAAAGGAATTAAAATGGAAGGGATACCCCAGGCCGCAATTTCAAAAAGTGTGGAACCAGCCCTGGAAACAATAATATTGGCACATCCAGCGGCCGTCTTCATCTGCGCATTGCTTAGGAAGTCAATCTGTTGATATCTGGACCTATTTGGGTTGTCGGTCAGGACTACGTCTAGACGTTCAGTGACCATTTTAAAATTCCTCACACCAGTCTGGTGAATTATTTGAAAGTTCTCAACTAGTCTTGGCAACGCGTCTAATACCACATTATTTATTAGTTCCGCTCCTTGGGAACCACCCAGGATAACGATTACTGGCATTTTTGATTCTAATTTCCAAAAAGAAAGAGACTCCTCGCGGGAAAAAGGTTTTTCAATTTCAGTGCGTATTGGTTGTCCGGTCCAGGCAGTGCGCTCCTTTGGAAAATATTGCCCTGCTTCACCAAAAGATATTGCAATCTTTTTTGCGAATTTTCCTGCCCACTTATTTACTCGGCCCGGAGCAGAGTCTGACTCATGGATAACCACTGGAATTCTTAAAATTCTGGCGGCAAAAAGGGTTGGAAAAGAGGCATAGCCGCCTTTACCAAAAACAACATCAGGGTAAATAGAGTAAATTTTTAAGACTGCGCGAAAAATCCCGGCTATTGTTTTAAAAATATCAAAAAAATTCTTTATTGAAAAATAAGTACGCAGCTTTCCTGCGTTGATCTCCTCATACTGCAAGCTGTTTTCAAAAAGCATTTGCTTGTCGTACGGGCTGTCAGAAACATAGTACAGCTTGGCCTGTAAAATTTTTTCCTTATCAATTATTTGATTTACTCTCTCGGCGACGGCAATAATTGGATAAAAATGACCGCCTGTTCCCCCACCTGTAAAAACTATTTTCATATAATTTTATGCTTGTTGCAATTTTGATATTTGGAGCACAATACCCACTGCCATCAAGTCTATTAAGAGTGAAGTTCCACCATGGCTCATAAACACGAGGGGCACACCAGTCAGAGGAAAAACTCCAATAGTGGAGGCAATATTCATAAATGATTGGGCTGTGATAAGTATAACAATTCCAGAGACTAAAAGTCTACTAAAAAGATCCGGACTCCTGTTTGCAATACGCAGTCCCCTTAATACGAAAAGTACGTAAAGAAAAATTATAGTCACACAGCCGACAAAGCCAAGTTCCTCACCAATAACGGCAAAAATAGAATCTCCTTGTGGCTCTGGTAGGTAGCTAAACTTTTGGATACTTTGCCCAAATCCCCGGCCAAAGATACCACCAGAGCCTATCGCTATTAAGGATTGTTGGAGCTGGTACGAGGATCCCTGTGGATCTACGGACGGATCAATAAATGTATTAATCCTATTTTTTAAATATGGGGTGAAAAATACTAAGGAAGCAAGCACTAGTAAGGAAGCAAGCCCGATGCCAAGGATGTATTTCCAAGGAACACCTGAAATAAAGAGCATAGCAATACCAGTAATCGTAATAAGGATAAAATTTTTAGTGTCTGGCTGCTTTAATAGAATTGCAGCTATGACTACGAGCATTATAGAAAGTGGTAAAATGCCAAATCGAAAATCTTGCACTTTATTTTTTGCCCAAGAAAGCCAGGCGGCAAAGTATATGATGAAACCAAACTTTAAAATTTCACTCGGTTGAAATGAAACAAGTCCTAAGTCAATCCATCTATCTGCGCCACCGTGCCGAGCGCCGAGTCCAGGCACGAAAACCAGAGCAGTGACTATTATTGATCCGAGAAAAATAATAAAAGCGTATTTGCGCCAAAATTTATACGAAATCTTTAAGCAAAATATCATTCCAACTATGCCTAGTCCCAACCCCAGCGCTAGCTGACTTATCAATACTCCGTAAAAGGTCTTTTCGTTTTTGGCGAGTATTCCCAAGGAGGCAGATATAAACATCGCTACTCCTAGTCCAATGAGGAGGATAACCACTGTCAAAAAAAATCTATCAATTTTTCTTTTTTTCATATTTTTAGCTTATGGCCGCTAAAATTATACCAATAATGGCAAAAACTACCGAGAGAATCCAAAAACGCATAGTCACTTTTGTTTTTGGCCAGCCTACGGCCTCAAAATGGTGATGAATAGGCGCAACAAGAAAAAGTTTTTTCCCAAAAAATCTTTTTGAGCCGAGCTGCAATATTACTGAGAGTGAGCTGATCACTAGCGGCATTGCGACTACCGGTAAAATGAGGACAGAGTCAGATAAGAAGGCGAGCGTGGCCAGGGTCACAGTGAGTCCCATTATTCCTGTTTCTCCCATATAAAAGCGTGCTGGAGGAATATTAAACCAAAGAAAGGCCAAGATAGCTCCGGTTATTACACCAGAAAATGCCGCTAAATCAATTTGATTATGGGTAAAGGCTATTACTGAATAAGCACCGAAAATTGAGGCCAGAATGCCGCCCGAAAGGCCATCTAAGCCATCAATTACGCCGCCGGAAAACGTAGCAAGGGTTACAATGATAAAAAATGGTATAAAGAAAAGGCCCAGTTCTAGGGTTCCGCTCCATGGAATATGAATAGCGTGCATTCCGAGCTTATAAAAAAACCAAATTGCAATAAAAAAGGAAAGAGCACTGACAAGGGCTGCCTTTACCTTCGGCCAAAAATTCGCATCATGAGAAATTTTTCCATTACCATAAATTTGTAGCACATCATCTAAAAGGCCTATCAGAGATCCGAGGAAAAGCGTAAAAAATGGTATAAGCGTTTGGCTTCTAGATAAGAAATTTAACTTGAGAGTAGTATCACTAGGAGAAATTATAGAGACAAGATAAAAAATAAGTGTTGTTGCCAGAGCGGAAACCCAAATTATAATACCACCGACTCGCGGAGTATTGAGCTCCCCTTCCCCGTTATAGATTTTCTTAAAATTATCACTCGTAGCTGATTCTATCCGAGGGTGTTTTTTCCACATCTTGAGTTTGTAGAAGTAGTGAGAAGCAATAGGGGTAATCAAAATACCGAAAATGAATGAGATTGTTGCTGGAAGGAAGATTTTGACTAAATTTAAGAGCATTTTTTTATTATAGTATATTTACCAGCTTTTCCATATCAGTGAAGCGACCATTGAACGACGAGCCAAGAATAGTGATGGCTACTTTATGCCCTTCACTATTTACAATAATAACGGTAATATTTCCTCCTGCCAGAAGTGTATTGCCAGTTTTAGAAAATAGAAAGCTAGAGTTTTTTTCTGTCAAAATATCAGTGTTTCTTACATAATGGCCAACAGAATTTACGAAGTTCTCGTCCATTTTAGTAGTTATAGAGAAAATATCTGGTCGCGCTCGAAAAGCGTAAACAGCCATTTGGTTCGCGTCAAAGGCGCTCCCATACGCTCCGGCTTTTGCCTCACTAATGTCTAATCCAGTCGGGTTAAAAAATACAGTATCCGCCATGCCAATCTTTTTTGCTTTTTCATTCATTAATTGTACGAAATTCTCAATGTTTTCAGACAACGCCCAAGCACCATCATTTGAGGAAGAAATAAGAGTAAATCTTGCTAAATCATCTAATGGCCAAATCTCATTTACAAGTAATCCATTATCCCCTGCTTGATTTATCGCTTCTTCAGATATTTTTACCTTTTGGCCTGGGGAGTTTTTCTCCATCGCTAAGATAACAGTCATCGTCTTCACGAGTGAAGCTAGCGGCAAAGGGGTATGTTCATTTTTACTAAACAATTCTTTATTAGCATCAATATCATAAATTGAAACGGCTTTGGCTTCTAGTCCTAAGGTTTCTATTCTTTTAGCTAAATCTGCTTTGGATTTCTCTTCAAATTTTTCTTGAGCAAGTACTGCTTTTTCAACTTTAATTTTATTGTAAAAGAAAAAACTGGCGAGAATCGCCATTATAAGAACCAGGAAAATTAAGCTTTTTTCATAAGTCGTTAGCATCAATTTCTTCATTAAGTTTTTGTGCTTCGGAGGCAATAGAGCGTTCTATTTGCTCATAGTCTGGCAGTTCTAGAGGAGATTTTACCCCCATAAAAGACAAGAGTTCAAAGGTTGGTTTGTAGATATATCGTCGGTTGTCTTTTGGATCTATGCTTTTTTCTACCAATCCGCGGATAGAGAGGGCTCTCAATATGAAACTAGAATTTACCCCGCGAATATAATCAATTTCTGCGCGCGAAACTCCGTTTTTATAGGCTACTATTGAGAGAGTCTCAAGTGACGCTTTTGAGAGATCTTTGTTCAATTCCTCCTTTTGTAAGTTCTCTATTAGACTTGAAATTTCCGGGTTAGTGCCGAGAGTAATATCGTTTTCTTTTTCTTGCAACACTATTCCCCTGCTCTGCAAGCTCATTTTTAACTTTTCTATATTTTCATTAATTTCAACCTGTCCCACTTTTAAAATTTCCGCCAGCTTTTTGCGTGACATTGGTTCACCTTTAAAAAATAAAATTGCTTCAATTTTTGATTCCAGTTCCATATTATGCGCTCTCTAGTATTACTTCTTGTTTTTCTATAATAATGTCTTCAAAGTTGTTGTTCTGAGCCAGATTTACCATCCCTTGTCTTGCGAGTTCTAGCATAGCAAGAAATCCCACAATCACAACCACTCGTTCTTCTTTTGTGACAGCTCCTCCGGCAAAATCCTTAAAATTCAATTGAAGAGTGTTTTTGATTCTATCTACTAATTTATCTATCATTTCTTCAATACTAACTACTTTTTTTACTTCCACTTCCGGCAAGAAAACTTTTTTAGGAATTCTATTCAACGCTTCGTGCGCAAAGGTCATCAGGCTCTCCTTTGTAATTTGTTCGTCAGGTAAAAAAACTAAAACATCACCATTCTTTCTTTCTAGTGGTGCCCAAATTATATTATTACCGAAATTGCTTTTTAAACTTTGCCCAAGTCGTGTATAAAGTTCATAGAGTTTCAGTCTATCTTCCAGATTTCTTATATCCCCTTCTTCTTCATCAGTCAAATTTAAGTTTGGCAGTAAAGATTTTGATTTGATTAGAATTAATGTAGCTGCAACGACTACAAAGCTTGAAATCTCTGACGGTTTTAAATTGCCCAAATTCTTCACATAGTTCAAAAAGTCTTCCGTCACCTGCGAAAGCGAGATTTCATTTATAAAAAGCTTCCGTTCCTCAATCAAATTCAAAAGAAGCCCAAACGGGCCTTCAAAATTGGTTGTTTTTACATTATAGGATTTCTTCTCTGTTTCCTGCATAAGGATTTAAGAATACCGCATTTTAAGCCATTTTTCAATGTTTTTTGAGTCTCTTTTGAGCCAGACGATGTTTGAGTCAATTTGCTCTAGCGTTTGTAAAATTGTGCGTTCGGCAGCTGGGGCACTGTGCGTTTTGAAGAATTTTTTAATGTCATCGTAGGATTCGCGGGTAGTATTGCGGTTTAATACTGAAATTAGACGTGAGAGTAAATGATTGCCGTCCCCATATGCTTCACCGATTTTCATCCAATTCTTTTGCAAAAACTTCCAGCCAAGTATTCGGCCATATGAATTTATTAAAACGCTAGCAAATGCTCCATTTCTATCCTGCATTCGTACTTTTTCACTCATAGTAAATTCCAAAGTTTGTTTTAATAGCTTTGGATTTCTAGTTGCACCAAGAGCTCCGAGTAAACGATTCTTTTCTTCATGCATCGGTTCCTTTATATACATATCTAAAACAGTTTTATAATCTTTCTCACTTCCCTCTCGTATTACAGTGCTATATATGATATTTCGTAAGTCAGCAGGAATTGGAGTTTTGTTCCTATTTTTAAACAACTCTTTAGCTTTACTGATTACTTTTTGATTTCCGAAATAAGATGCAGCACCGAGAACAAGCGAACGACAGAGCGCATCATTGTCAGGTTCATTTTTCTTTGCTTTCCAGCCAACGTGGGTGGTGATGAAAGAGAGTACTTCCAGCGCAAATGATTTAAATTTCATTTCGCTCGGAGAGCCAGCTAAAAGATTGCCGATCTGTCTTAGTCCTGCAACTATCTCAACCCAGACGATATATTCGGTTTCCTTTTTATACCAAAGACAGGCTTCCAGCGCTCTAGTCGTCGGCGCTAGGCCGGCCTCTGAAAGGGCGAACAAGTCCCTGATAATTCCGAGTCTATCTACTGGACTTAATTTACTACTCTCAATCGGCTTTTGTAGTTTTACTAAAAGAGTAGAATCATAATTTGTTCTATACATTCCCGTTTCACCGGGATTCATTTTGAGCCAAGAACTTGTTTTAATATTTGAGTACGGGACCGGCCATGTCGTTCTATCTTTTGATTTCCTGCGACTCGTTTCACTTGAGAAAAATCTCTGTTGAGCTATTTTTAATTTTTTGTTCACTGAAATAACGGGGTATCCAGATTTTTTTGTCCAAATTTCCATCATTTTTTTAACTGGTTTCCCAGAAGTTTCCTCAAATGCTTCCCAAAGATGAATCGTGGAAGCATTTTTATAGCTATGTTTTTTGAGATAGAATTGAAGCCCTTTTTGAAAGGTGTTTTTGCCTAAATATTCAGCTAGCATTCGGATGACACTAGCCCCCTTTCTGTATGACACAGTATCAAAAATCTCGCCGATTTCGTTTGGATCGTGGACATCAATCTCAATAGGATGCGTATTTTCTAGCGCATCAAGTTTTAATGCCGCAGCTAGCGTATCGCTCGCAAATTGTTGCCAGATTTTCCATTTTGGGAAAAGTTTATCTAGTGCTAAGTATGGAATATAAGAGGCAAAGCCCTCATTGAGCCACAAATGCGTCCACCACTCCATCGTCACCAAATTGCCGAACCATTGGTGCGCAAGCTCGTGAGCGATAACTTCTGCCACGAGTTGTCGGGTAGCAGTAGAAGTGTGTTTTTCATCAACTAATAATCCAACCTCCCGAAAAGTGATAGCACCCCAGTTTTCCATCGCGAGCGAGGAGAAATCAGGGATGGCAATCATATCAAGCGTATTGAGCGGATATGGAATATCAAAATACTTTTCATAAAATTCTAGGCATTTTACTGTGACATCAAGAGAAAACTTTGCTTGGTGTTTCTTGCCAGGAATTGTCATTATGCGAACGAGTACTCCTGATTTAGTTTTCCTTTCAATCCACTCAAAATCTCCAACGATAAAAGCCAGTAGATATGTGGACATTTTCGGAGTTTCGGCGAATGAAACTATTTTAAATCCCGCGCTATGCTCCCTAATCTCAGACGGTAAAGTATTTGAAATTGCAGTCTTACTATTTGGAACTACAAGGTGAACCCTAAAAACTGCCTTGTGAGTAGGCTCATCAAAACATGGGATGCAACGGCGAGCATCTGTTGCCTCAAATTGAGTTGTCGCCATAAATCGTTCCTCCCCCTCCACTGTATATTTGCTTTTGTAAAACCCTCGCATATTGTCTGCTAAAATACCTCGAAAGTTTATGCTCAGCTGTATCCCACCTTTTACTTTTGCGGGAAAGGTAAAGGTAGCAGTTTCTAATTTATCAGTGTAAATAATTTTATCTGCATGGATGCTTTTCTTTTCTAGAATTATACTAACGTTAGTTATATCTAAATCTTTTGAATGCAGGGTTATAGAACTGGTCGCCTTTTGAACATCAATGGTTACGGTCTCGTTTCCAGTAAAAGTATGCGCTTCAAGGTCGGGCCTCAAGGTTATCTCATAGTGCAGAGGTATGATATGTGCTACAAGGCGCACATTAGACTTTTTCATAAGCAATAGCCTCTCGAAGCCGAGCAACTTTGTAAATACTAAATACAAGGACAAGGG
>JAHFNF010000020.1 GCA_023267515.1 Candidatus Nomurabacteria bacterium
AATTAAAATGCCTTCAAAAATAAAAAACATAATAATTTTTATAGTGATACTGGTAATAGTAGTATCGGTTTATCTATTTTTCTTCAAAAGCAAGCCTGAAGTGCCAGCGCTTTCGTCTGCGGTGGAAGGTTCGCTCACCGGATTAAATGTATCGTCTGATACGACATATGCAGATGTTGGTCAGGAATTTTTAGCTCTTTTGCTCAATGTGAAAAATATTCACTTGAACGATGGTATATTTACTGATCCTGCTTTTGCCACTCTCCACGATTCCTCAATCGTGCTAATTCCTGAGGGAAATGAGGGGAGAGCCAATCCTTTTGCTCCGATTGGTGTTGATCAGGTACTTCCCGCTAGCGTTACGCCCCCTCCTCTCCCTCCAATAACTGACACTGGCACTCCTCCTTCAGGTGGAGGCGGGTCAGGACTACAACCATAAATTATGAGTTTTTTAGAAGAACTTGCCAAAGGTGGCATTATAAATGAAAGTCAAATAGGAGAGATAAAAAGCCGTGCTGATGAAAAATACAGCGGGGATGTTGATGATGCACTATCTGAGTTTGGCGTGGATCCTGAAAAAGCGCTTGAAGTAAAAGGCAACTATTTTTCTATGCCTATTAAAAAGCTTCAAACAAAAGAACTTTCTTTTGAGGCTTTGAAATATATTCCTGAGTCTTCTGCCACTCATTACGGTTTTGCACCGATTGGATTTAAGGATGGAGTATTGGAAGTTGGCGTTACTAACCCAGACAACATTCAAGCGATGGACGCCCTCCAATTTATATCAGCGAAACTGAATGTCCCTTTCAAGATTTTTCTGATCTTAAAGAGTGATTATCAAGCGGTTATGGAAAATTACAAAGGAGTGACCCAAGAGATGTCAGAAAATCTCAAAGAGCTGGATGCGGAGGAATCGGCCAATATGAAAGAGTTAAGTGAAGCTGCGCTCAGTAAAGATTTGAAGAATGTTAAACCAGGCGAAGAGAAAAAAATCGTAGAGTCAGCGCCAGTTATAAAAATTGTCGCGGTTATTTTGCGTAATGCTATTGAGGGCAGAGCTTCCGATATCCATATTGAGTTTAATGGAGAAAAAGTAAAAGTCCGTTATCGGGTGGATGGAGCATTACATACCTCTATTATTCTTCCGCCCTCCATTTACCAAGGAGTAGTCTCTCGTATTAAAATCCTTGCTAAACTGCGATTAGACGAAAAAAGAAAGCCACAAGATGGAAGTTTTACCACCAATGTGGATGGCCGGAAAATTGACTTCCGTGTCTCTACTATGCCCGCTTACTATGGGGAGAAAGTGGTGATGCGTATTTTAGACTCGGCGGCTGGGGTCAAACCCTTAGAAGAGCTGGGATTGTCAAAAAGGAATGTTGATCTTGTCCGTGAGGCTATAAAAAAACCCTACGGTCTTATTCTCATTACAGGACCGACAGGCTCTGGAAAATCCACTACTCTTTACTCTATGATCAATGAACTTGATAAAGAGAGAAATAATATTGTTTCACTTGAAGATCCGGTGGAATATCATATCCCAGATATCAACCAATCTCAAATGATGCCGGAGATCGGATACACTTTTGCTTCTGGGCTTCGTTCTATTCTTCGTCAGGACCCGAATGTTATAATGGTTGGAGAAATTCGTGACAAAGAAACAGCCGAGCTTGCCGTGCAGGCAGCTTTGACAGGACATTTAGTGCTTTCAACCCTTCACACCAACAACGCCATTGGCGCGGTACCTCGGTTGGTGGATATGGGAGTAGACCCATACTTAATTGCCCCTACTTTGATACTTTCTATTGCTCAGCGACTAGCTGGTCTTACTTGCTCTTCTTCAAGACAAAAAGTGCCGATGGATCCTAGTATTAAGGGATTACTAGAAAAGAGTGTAGTAGATTTTCCAGAAGAATTTAAAAAAGAAGTACAAGTTGGAGATGAAATGTATCAGACTGTGCCATCGCCGGAGTGTCCTGAGGGCATCAAAGGTCGCATTGCGGTATTTGAAATGTTCAAGATTGATAAGGAAATGCAAGACGTAATTTTGAAAAATCCGATTGGTCCAGCGATCTATAAATCTGCTCGCAGTAAAGGGATGCTTATGATGCAGGAGGACGCAATGCTCAAAGCCATTGCCGGGGTAATACCTTTTCAAGAGGTGTATAATTTCAATAACGAGTCTGGGGACTAGTTGTCCACACCTTTATTTGAATGGATTAAAAGTCGTTTTTGTAATATAATTACAACATATGGATAAAGAAAAGAAGAAAATACTAATTGTAGATGACGACACTTTTTTACTGGATATGTACGCTTTAAAGTTCAGCCAGAGCAGTTTTGAAGTGTATACCGCCTCTTCAGCCAAGGAGGCATTGGAAAAACTAAAAGGTGGACTTTCACCCCACATAATACTTCTAGACATCATAATGCCTGAAATGAACGGTTTTGAGATGATGGAAAAGATGATTGAAGAAAAAATTTCACCAGACTCTATAAAAATTGTTCTCTCAAATAAAGGCCAACAGTCGGATATTGATCGCGGGTGCGATCTTGGGGCAGCTGGCTATCTCGTAAAAGCGAGTAACACTCCGGCAGAGGTGATAGATAAAGTGATGGAGATAGTCACAAAAAAGTAATTTTAATTAAACATAATATGGATCATCAAAAAACACTTGAAGAACTGATACAGACAGTCATCAGACAAGGTGGCTCGGATTTGCATATCGGGGTAGGTAGAGTGCCGGCCATCAGGCTAAATGGCGAACTGATTTTTTTGATGAAGCATCCCAAGCTCACCAAGGAAGATATGACCGGGATGCTCTCGCTCCTCCTTGATAAAAAAAGACTTGATAAGTTTATGTCCAGTCAAGAAGTTGATTTCTCTTATGATTTTCAAGGACAAGCGCGTCTTCGTGGTAACGCATTCTTTCAACAAGGAGTGATAAGCATTGCGCTTCGTTTAGTGCCAAAAGTTCGTCCCTTAGAAGAACTCAACTTGCCGGCAATAATCGCGGATTTGGCTTGCAAAAAACAAGGATTTTTTCTTTGCGTAGGCCCAGTGGGTCAAGGAAAATCCACAACTTTGGCTGCGATGATTAACTTGATAAATGACGAACAGGCCAGGCACATTGTGACGATTGAAGACCCAGTAGAGCATGTATATACCCCAAACAAGTCTATGATTGATCAACGTGAAGTAGGGATTGATACTGAGGATTTTCATATTGCTCTAAAATCAGCTTTTCGCGAGGATATGAACGTCATAATGATAGGAGAAATGCGCAATCCTGAAACAATTGCAGCCGCGGTGACCGCGGCGGAGACTGGGCACTTAGTCTTGTCAACTTTACACACAAACAACGCTTCTCAAACAGTAGATCGTATTATTGATTCCTTCCCAGGCAATCAGCAAGATCAGATCCGCATTCAGTTAGCCTCTTCACTCCTTGGTATTTTTTCCCAGCGTTTGGTGCCTCGCATTGCCGGTGGCCTGATTCCTGCTTATGAGTTGCTTTTAAACACCAGCGCGGTCTCTAACTTAATTCGCGAGAAACGCACGCATGAAATAGACGTAATCATAGAGACTGGTACTGAAAGCGGGATGATAGATTTAAATCGCTCTCTTTTAGAATTAGTGCGTACGGGTGAGATAACGATGGAATCGGCTTATCAATTTTCACTTAATCCAAAAGCATTGGAAAGATTACTTTAATATTATGCTTTTTTCTTATAAAGCGGTAGATGATAAAGGAATAAATAGAGAGGGTTCAATTGACGCACCTGGTAAAGACTTGGCAATTTCCGGGCTTCAGCGTCGAGGGTATGTCATTCTTTCAATCAAGGAAGAGCAAGTGGAAAGAAATATTTTCAAGCGCTCTTTTTTTGAAAAGATTTCAACCCGAGACATTGTGATATTATCCCGTCAGATTTCCACGCTTTTTGAAGCGCAAGTTTCGGCCCTTAAATCTTTTTCAATGCTCGCGGCCAATACAGAAAATAAGCTTTTAGCCAAAAAGCTTGCTCAAATAGCGGACGATTTGCAAGCCGGAGTCTCAATTTCCGGTTCGCTCGCCAAACACCCCACTGTCTTTTCTGATTTTTACGTCAATATGGTGCGAGCTGGGGAGGAGACGGGTAAATTAAACGAAACCTTCTTATACTTAGCGGATTATCTAGACCGCCAGTATGCCATCACTTCTAAAACTAGGAATGCCCTGATTTATCCAGCCTTTGTAATCGTGACTTTTTTTATCGTGATGGGTCTTATGTTTGTGGTAGTCATTCCGAAACTTTCCGCAATGATAGAAGATTCTGGACAAGCTATCCCACTTTATACTAGGGTGGTCATTGCAGTTTCTCATTTTTTGGTCAATTATGGATTTATTTTTATCATCTTTTTTATCCTTGTGGGAGCTTGGGCTTGGAGATTGCGCTCAACACCACAAGGCAAGACGTACCTAGACCGCATAAAACTTTCTGCGCCAGCAGTCGGTAATCTTTACAAAAAGCTCTATCTTTCCAGAATTGCAGACAATCTAGACACGATGCTTACTTCTGGGGTGCAAATAGTGCGAGCGATTGATATTACGGCTGAGGTGGTAGATAGCCAGGTTTATAAAAATGTCTTAAAAGACTCAGCTGAAAGTGTGCGGTCTGGGTTGTCGCTATCGGACGCTTTTGAGAAGCACGAAGAGCTACCAAATATTTTGGTGCAGATGGTAAAAGTCGGTGAAGAGACAGGCGCACTGGGAAAAATTTTAAAAACTCTTGCTACCTTTTACCGTAGAGAAGTGGATGATGCCGTGGATACCCTGGTGGGGCTTATTGAGCCGGTGATGATCGTAGGACTTGGTATTGCAGTCGGTATCCTTTTGACCTCTATCTTAGTGCCAATTTACAACATAGCTGGCAGTATCCAATAAAAAGTTTTCCACAGGCTATTTTGGACTTCTTATATAAGTGCTATAATAGTGTTATTAACAAATAAGTCGAAAATTCCGCCAAAAGCGGGCCGCCGTGGGCGGAATTATAAATTATTAGTAATAAAAGTAAATTATGAAAAGATTAAATAAGGGTTTTACGTTGATTGAACTTTTGGTTGTTATCGCCATCATTGGTATTTTGGCCACTATCGTTTTGGCTGCTCTTGGTGACGCTCGCCGAAGAGGAGTGGACGCTTCCCTCAAAGGGGAGTTTTCATCTTTGCGTGCTCAGGTAGAGATTTTTTCTAACGGAGCAGGTTATGCTGGCGTGTTTGGCGCTGACGATGCTGATTGCGATTCCCCAGACACAGGTATTACGAGCATCTTTACAGATGTTCTTAGCCACACTGCTGATTGTCAGGCGTCTAGTGCAGCTACTGGATGGGCCGCCCAAGGTCAGCTTACTGACGATACATCTATTTACTTCTGCGTAGATAGTACGGGTACAGCTAAGGAGACGACTGGTGCTAGTGATATTTCAGACCAGGTTTGCGACTAAAATAAACTCTGTTTATTGCAAAAACCACCCCTCTGGGGTGGTTTTTGTTTATAGGGGTGATATAATTAGGAGGTATGACTTTGACCATTACGTTTGTTTTCTTTGTGCTCGGCTTAATTATCGGGTCCTTTTTAAATGTGGTGATTTTCCGATATAATACTGGGCGGACTTTTGGAGGGCGTTCAGCCTGTATGTCTTGCAACAGGACTCTCACTTGGACTGAGCTCATACCAGTCGGCAGCTTTATCGCGCAAAAAGGAAAATGTCGCGGCTGCAAAACTAAGATTTCTACTCAGTACCCAATAGTGGAACTTATTACTGGATTTATCTTTGCCGCCCTTTTTCTAAAACTTCAATTTTATTTTTGGACAGACACCCTGGCCTTTTCGCTCATGCTCGCTTATTACGTGTCTCTGTTTTCATTGCTTCTGGTAATAGCGGTATATGATCTTAAACATAAAATTATTCCTGATACGCTCGCTCTTATTTTTGGTATTCTAGCATTCTTCGGTATGTTTTTATTTTCCAATGGAAACTTTTATTTTCATATACCACTGTTAAATGACTTTCTGGCCGGTCCGATACTCGCCAGTCCATTTGCTCTACTGTGGCTTGTATCTCGCGGGCACTGGATGGGTTTTGGCGATGCCAAGCTTTCACTCGGGCTCGGTTGGATGCTCGGTCTCTCATCCGGTTTATCGGCGCTCGTATTGGCTTTTTGGGCAGGAGCGTTGCTGGGAATTTTGTTATTAATATTTTCAAAAAAATATGGCGCAAAGAGCCAGATTCCTTTTGCCCCGTTTTTAGTCATCGGAGCATTTTTAGTATTTATTTTTTCTATTAACCTTTTTCCGTTTTTTTAGTTTATTAAATTTCGATGAATGATAAAAGCAAAAAAATAAAAGGACTGAATCGCGGGATGACTTATGTGGAGCTCATAGTAGTGATGGGGATTTTTTCCATTATGGCCGGTGTGGTATTTTTCAAATATGCGGATTTTGGCCGGCAGATTGATTTGCAGAATTTATCCCAAGACATCGCACTCCAAATCGTGCAGGCGCAAAAGATTGCACTTGCGGGTAAACAACCGAATGCTACGGAAGCTGGTTCAGCCCTTCTAATCACTGATTGGAAGCCAGCTTACGGGGTTTATTTTAGTACAGCCACTCCTATGAATCCAAATCCTAATAATTTTGCGAATAATGCCCTTTTTATTCCGTTTATTGATGCGTATAACTTTGGAGAATATATCCAAGGAACGTGCGCTACCGATGTGAATGGTCCTTCTAGTGAATGTATGAACTTAATCAGTATTGGTAAAGGGGATTATATAAGAAGTTTGTGTGTGGGAGATTCGGATCTGGCAGTTGATTGTTCCAATGGCACACAAGAAAGTGATCTTTATGTTACCTTTACTCGCCCGGATTCTAGCGCAGTCATTAGTAATGTTTCTCTGGGTGGTAATCCGCAACCAAAAGCAATAATTACAATATCCTCCCACTTGGATAATGCTTTTACAAAGTACATAACCGTTTACGGCTCGGGTAGAGTAGAGACAAACTAATATGATCAAATCACTAAAACAAGAAAAAGGGTTTACAATCATTGAAGTGATGATCTCGCTCGGTCTTTTTATAGTCATTATGATTATCGGCGTTGGGGCTCTTATTAATGCCAATAATGTGCATAAGAAAAATCAAAAAATTCGTTCAATTTTAGATAACCTAAGTTTTGTTATGGAAGATATGTCTCGCAATATGAGGACTGGCACAGAGTTTAATTGCTCGCCCGGATTTTCACCAAATTGCGCAGATGGCAAATCTATTAAATTTACAAATAATAATGTCGTGCCGACGCCAGAGTTGTGGCAGTATGACTTTGTGGACGCGCTGAACCCATCTTATCCTGGGATGGGGTATATTCAAAAGACCACCCCTTCCGGCACGAATATTCTCAATCCAGACGAGGTAAAGTTTGACGGTAATTCTGGTTTTATTGTTATTGGCGCGCCACTTGGATCGGCAGATCACATCCAACCGTATATCATTATTAAATTTTCTGGTTTCATTTATTATAAGAATGAACTCGTCACTCCGTTTTATTTAGAAACGGCGGTTTCGCAGAGACTTATAGATACGCTTCCGTAAAAATATGAAAATAAGAACAAAACAAAAAAATAGCGGATTCACTTTGGTGGAAACACTGGTGGCTATCGCTATCTTTGTCGTCTCAGTTCTGGCTATGCTGATTAGTCTCGGGGGAGGGATAAAAAATGTGAATTATGTAAAACAAAAAATAATTGCGACCTATTTGGCGCAAGAGGGAATAGAATATTTCCGGAATGTCCGAGACAACCACGTTTTATTTGATGATTTAAATGATGGGCAGGTGGGTTGGGATAACTTTACCGCTCAAATGCTTGCCAACCAGTGCAATGATCTCACTCTCGGTTGCGGTTTTGACGACCAAATTTTCCCTCAGTCTGACCCCAACGCTGTTTTTTCTTGTGCGTCTGGATGCGAATTGAATTTACTTAATGGTAAATACGTCGTACCTACTTACGGCGGGGATGATTCAAATTTCCGTAGATCGGTTGTTGTATTAGTAAATACTGGTCCAAGCGGCGATATGATGCAAGTGACTTCCACTGTCACTTGGTTGCAGGGGTCAGGTCCTAACAGTGTTACTTTTTCTGAAAACATATTCAATTGGTATTAGTATATGATTATTAAATATTTAAAAAGAAATAAAGGATTTGTACTGCTTTTTGCGATAGTGTTGGTCAGTATCGTGCTCTCCCTTACTATCGGTATTTCCAATGTGGTATTTAAAGAAGCGCAGCTCACTGTCTCTGGCACCGAAGCAAACAACGCTTTCTTTGCCGCGGATGTCGGGGCGGAGTGCGCGCTTTATTTAGACAAAGATTCATTTTCCCCGTTCGTTAACTCCAATCCGCCTTTTCCGCTAGACTGCGCTGGCGTTAGTTTTTATAACCCAAGCTCGTCTTTCCCGGATTTTGGCTTTACAGTTTTTGGTCTAAACCCAGATGGACAGGGTTGCGCCAATGTGACTGTCACGAAGGACGTGCCCTTCCCAGGTGGAACGGAGATAGTTTCAAAAGGATATAATCGGTCTGCCGATTCTAGCTGTTCTAGTGGTAGCAATCGGGTAGAAAGAGAGCTGTTTGTCAGCTACTGATTTGGTAATGGATAAATCTAGTGTATATAAAAGAATAATAAATCTTCGTGCTGAGATCGCGCGTCTGCGAGAAGAATATCATATAAAAAATACTCCCTCTGTCACTGATGATGTTTATGACTCTCTTAGTAGGGAATTGCGGTCACTGCTAAAAGCGCATCCAGAATTTGCTGATCAAAGTGCTCCCGAGAACAGGGTAGCAGGAAAACCGCTAGATAAATTTAAAAAAGTGAAGCACAAAGTGCGAATGCTTTCCTTAAATGATGTTTTCTCCTATGAAGAATTGTATGACTGGGAAAAAAGGGTAAAAAAACTACTGCCGCTTGATGTTAAATTTAGTTACTTCTGTGAAGTAAAGTTTGATGGGCTGGCTGTATCGCTCATTTACGAAAAGGGAAAATTTGTGCGTGGCGCAACGCGCGGAGATGGCTTTATCGGCGAAGATATAACAGAGAATTTGAAAACAATATACTCTATACCGCTTTCTCTTCTTCCACCGTACCCTAAATATCTTGAAGTTCGTGGAGAAGCTCTATTGTCAAAAAAAACATTGGAAAAGTTAAATAAAGAGAATGCAAAAGAAGGAAAAACCTTGTTTGCAAACACCAGAAATGCTGCGGCCGGGTCCCTGCGTCAGCTTGATCCAAAATTAGCCGCAGAGCGGCAGCTTGATTTTAGAGCCTGGGATATCATCTTAAAAGAAGATATAAAAAGCCACTGGGAAAAACACCAATTACTGCGGAAGCTGGGTTTTAAAGTGGGGGATGATGAAGAGAGGTGTCAGAACATATCAGAGGTTATTTTATTTATTAAAAAATTTGAAAAAATAAGACCAGATTTTTCATATGGCACGGATGGAGTAGTAATTTGTATTGATGAAACTAGTCTGCAAAACACACTTGGCATTGTCGGCAAGGCGCCACGTTATACGGTCGCCTTTAAATATCCAGCTGAACGGGCGACGACTATTGTAAAGGACATTATGGTGAATGTCGGGCGAACAGGGGTGCTCACTCCACTTGCGATATTTGAGCCTACCCTGGTGGCTGGTTCTACTGTATCAAAGGCAACTTTACACAACCCAGACCAAATAGAAAGGCTGGGCCTAAAAATTGGAGACACAGTCGTAATAGAAAAAGCAGGAGACGTCATTCCAAAAGTCTTGGAAGTATTGGTGAGTATGCGTACTGGGAAAGAAAAGAAATTTAAAATGCCGGAGCGCTGCCCGGCTTGCGGAGAGAAAATTGAAAAGAAAGAAGTGTCCGAAAAGAAAGAAAAATCTGTGGCGTACTATTGTGCAAACAAAAAATGTCCCGCTAAGAACGAACGATATTTAGAGCATTTTGTAGCCGTGTTTGAGATTTACGAAGTCGGACCGAAGATTTTACGCCGGTTTAAAGACGAAGGGCTTATCACCGACGCTGCGGATATTTTTTCATTAGAGAAATCCGACATTTCAATATTAGAACGGTTCGGAGATAAATCTGCGGAAAATATTATTGAAGAAATAAAAATGAAGAGAAAAATATCCTTTGGTAGATTCCTTTGGGCGCTAGGGATTTTACACGTGGGGGAGGAGACGGCGCGGGACTTGGCAATAAATTTTGGGTCTTTTGAGAAGTTATCAAAGGCAAGCATAGAAGAAATAAATGATATAGAAAATATTGGGCCGGCAGTATCCCAAAGTGTTTATGAATTCTTTCGGGACAAGAGCAGCTTGGCGTTTATAGAAAAGTTGAAGAAGAACGGTGTGGTTATAGAAAAAGCAGAGAAGATAAAAAGCGGTAAATTTTCCGGGATGACTTTTGTGCTGACTGGCACCATTGCTGGAATGGCGCGTGAAATTGCTAAGGAGAGGATTATTGCAAATGGTGGCAAAGTCTCTGGTTCAGTTTCAAAAAATACCTCATATGTTGTAGCTGGTAAGGATCCAGGCTCAAAATACACCGACGCCCAAAAACTCGGAGTCAAAATCCTCTCTGAGGCGGAATTTCTAAAAATGCTCTAAAATTTATTAACACTTGCTTTTCATTAAAATTATTATAGAATCTTTCTAGGTTTAGGAACTGATACCTTGCAGTTAAAAATTGTAAAAAACGCAGTTCCCTGGTTAATCCAGAATTGTTCTCCTCACTTTAATACCCCTCAATATGAAAACAACAGCTCACTACAGTAATTTGTTTCAAAATGTACAACCATCTATTCCAATTGGCGTAGTGACTGCATTCAATCCGCAGGAGCTATACAGAAAAGATAACAAAGAATTGCCATCATTGTTCCCCTGGCGCTCATTTGAACACAACATCCTTCCGTACGCGGTGAACGTTTCTAACTTACCGTCTGCTTCTTATAGAAGCGCTGAGTTGGCGAATAGCACCCTGAGCGAAAAAATTATAAAAGGATTTAAGATTGGAAAGTCGGATGTAAGCGAAACACTTGCTCACATTTACCAAATGATTATGGAGCAGGAGCTAAATGGAAAAGGGGAACTTCTTAAAAATGGTGACCCAAACCTCTTTTATATGACCGCAGGTACGTTCTCTCTGGTGGCAGATGTTTACTTTCGTCAATTTTGGCGGATAGACGGTTGGTTAACATCCGGACGTGGCGAGCGGGGCGGCAGCAAAATCTTTGCTCGTAACTAAGATTTTGAGCTTAATAGCGGAGAACCTACAGTGATTACATTGTAGGTTTTTCTTTTGACCAATTTCTAAAAATGCTCTAATTTGCTATACTTTCTATATGGAAATAAGGGATGTGGAAAACCTAGCTGAATTGGCGAGAATTGAGCTTTCGCAGGAGGAAAAAGAGAAATTACTTCTGGATATGGAAGGCATTTTGGGCTAT
>JAHFNF010000021.1 GCA_023267515.1 Candidatus Nomurabacteria bacterium
AGTCTGCGTTGAAAGCCTGACAAACCAAAGGATGCACCTGAATAGCATTTCCTTCAATCAAAATAGGATTGAAAGCTTGGATACCGAGACGGTGCAAAGTCGGAGCGCGGTTTAAGAGCACATACTTTCCTTGAATCACTTCTTCCAACATTGCCCAAACTTCCGGTATTCCTTCTTCAATGAGCTTATTAGCGCCACGGATATTGAATGCCATCTCCGCCTGTAAAATTTTTGAAATGACAAAAGGCTTGAAAAGTTCAAGGGCCATATGTTTTGGCAATCCGCATTGATTCAATTTTAGTTGCGAGCCAACAACAATGACAGATCGTCCAGAGTAGTCCACACGCTTACCGAGCAGGTTCTGGCGGAAAAGACCTTGTTTTGATTTAAGGTTATCGGATAGTGATTTGAGCGCGCGTTTCTGGGATTGGCTCATAGCAGCTGAGTTATTTTGCTTAGCAATGGAATTGTCAATCAACGCATCCACTGCTTCTTGGATGATTCTTTTTTCATTGCGCAAGATAACATCTGGTGCATTTATTTCTTTGAGTTTTTTCAAGCGGTTGTTGCGGTTTATAACCCGGCGATAAAGATCGTTCAAGTCGCTGGTCGCATGACGGCCACCATCAAGCGCTACCATCGGGCGCAAGACTGGCGGAATAACCGGAATAACAGATAGGAACATCCACTCTGGTCGCACTTCGGCATACATCATAGCGCGGATAAGAGAGAGCCTCTTTTGTAATTTTTCTTTTTCAGCCATACTAGCTTTTTCAAGCATTTTTTCTGTATGAGCTTTTAGCTTTCCCAAATCTAAATTTTTGAAAATAGAGTAGATGGCTTCGGCGCCGATATTGGCTTCAAAGCAAGTGCCATATTTTATGGAATAGTGGTGAAAAGAAATTTCATTTAGCACTTTACCTTCATAAATTTCCCCAATTTCTTTTTTGGTGCTGGAAAGTAAAGTTTTTAATTTTTCTTTTGTGTCATCATCGGCCGCATTTTTTAATTTCGCTTTATATTCTCGGTCAAGGTTTTGGACAATTATTTCTTTTTCGTCTTCGTGTACCTTGGTGATAATATAACCGGCAAAATAAACTACCTTTTCCAAGTCAGATACTGAGACGTTGAGAAGTATGCTCATACGAGATGGCACGCCACGAAGGAACCAAATGTGCGCCACCGGGGTAGCAAGCTCAATGTGCCCCATCCGCTCGCGACGAACGATAGAACGAGTGACCTCCACTCCGCATTTTTCGCAAATAATATCCTTGTAGCGGATACGGCGGTACTTGCCGCAGTAACATTCGTAATCTTTTTCCGGGCCGAAAATACGTTCATCAAAGAGACCTCCCCGCTCAGAGCGACCCGTACGGTAATTTATGGTCTCCGCCTTCGTGACTTCTCCATAAGACCATTCTTTCACTTGCTCCGGCGAAGCAAGCTTTAATGTAATGTGATCAAAATCTGTTGTGTTTAATGTTTTCATAATATTTTTTATTATTTTTTAAATTTCCTCTTCTGCTTTCTCTTTGCTTCCATATTTCTTCAAATTTACATCAAGCGCGAGACCGCGAAGGTAATTGAGCATCACATTAAACGATGCGGGAGAATTCGGCTGTTTAATCGTCTCATTTTTTATAATTGAATCAAAAGTAGACGACCGACCAACAATATCGTCAGACTTGATAGTAAGCATTTCACGAAGCGCATAGGCCGCGCCGTATCCTTCCAGAGCCCAGACTTCCATTTCTCCAAATCTCTGTCCACCGCCTTGAGCTTTTCCGCCAAGTGGTTGCTGGGTAATAAGAGAGTACGGACCGATAGCTCGCATATGTATCTTGTCTTCCACCATATGATGCAGCTTCAACATATACATATAACCGACTGCAATATCCTGCTCAAAAGCATCCCCGGTGCGGCCATCATAAAGCTTCATCTTTCCATTTTCATTTAGACCCGCCTTTACCAATTCTTCTTTGATTTCTTCATGCTTTGCTCCCAAAAAAGGAGGAACAATAGCTTGGTATCCCAAGGTGTGCGCGGCCATACCTAAATGCATTTCAAGAATTTGACCGAGGTTCATACGAGATGGCACGCCAAGTGGTGTCAAAATTATATCTATCGGTGTACCGTCTTCCATATAGGGCATATCCTCTTCTGGTAGCACCGTGGAAATAACACCTTTATTGCCGTGTCGTCCGGCCAATTTGTCTCCGACAGAAATATTGCGAATTTGTGCCACTTCAATAACTATTTTTTTAATGATGCCTGATTCAAGTGTGTGTCCCAAGTCACGAGAAAAAATCTTTACTCCAACTATACGTCCACGTTTTCCGTGCTCCATCCGAAGTGATGTATCTTTCACATCGCGAGCTTTTTCCGCGAATATTGAGCGGAGTAATCTTTCTTCCGGGGTAAGCTCTGTCTCTCCTTTTGGAGTAATTTTACCGACTAGAATATCATTCTCTCGCACTTCTGCCCCAATTCTGGCAATACCGTCTTCATCCAAATCTTTTAATTTTAGTTCGCCGATATTCGGAATATCGCGGGTGGTGATCTCAGGCCCAAGCTTGGTATCGCGAACCGTACAAATAAACTCTTCAATATAGATACTAGTGAAAACGCTGTCTTTTACTAATTTTTCAGAAATGATAATAGCATCCTCATAGTTTGCTCCGCTCCAAGACATAAAGGCCATTAAAATATTTTGGCCTAGGGCGACTTGTCCCCTCACCGTGCTGGAAGTATCTGCTAGCACATCTCCTTTTTTGATTTTGTCACCTACTGAAACAACCGGACGCTGATGAAAGACGGAAAAGTTATTGTTTCGCAAAAAATTTATTAACGGGTAATCTTTCTCCCCTTTCGGACCTTTTACAATTATTTTTTTCGCATCCGAATAAGAGACCACTCCTTCCTCTTTGGCCAATACCAATCTTCCAGAGTCGCGAGAGATCATTTCCTCAATCCCTGTCGCTACGAGTGGAGCCTGAGGTAATACGCAAGGCACTGCTTGCTTCTGCATATTACTTCCCATCAAGGCGCGGTTTGCATCATTGTGCTCTAAAAAGGGAATCATTGAGGTAGCAATAGAAAAAGCTTGGTTAGTAGCCACGTCTATAAAATCAACTTCATCCCGAGCAATCATACCAGGCTGAGTTTTTATCCGAGCTTCCACTTTGTCTGCGGTTATTTTGCCGTCCTCATCATAAGGGATACCCGCGTGGGCAATGTTATATTTCTCTTCCTCAAGCGCGTTTAGGTATTGGATTTCACCACTGATTTTTCCGTTTTTTACTTTTACATAAGGAGTTTCTATAATTCCAAATTCGTTGATTCTAGCATAGGTGGCCAAGTGTAAAATAAGACCAATGTTTGGACCTTCCGGCGTATGAATCGGGCAAACTCGGCCATAGTGAGAGGGGTGCACGTCGCGAACTTCAAGTCCGGCGCGCTCGCGGGTGAGACCTCCGGGTCCGAGCGCGGAGAGAGTGCGTAAATGCTCCATCTCGTATAGCACATTTTCTTGCGCCATAAACTGGGAAAGCTGGTTCGTGGTGAAAAACTCTTTGATGCGAGCCTGTAACGGTCTTTGATTGATTATTTGTATCGGCATCGCTGTATCCACATCAATAGTGGACATTCGGTCTTGAATATTTCTCTTTATTTGCATAATACCGGTACGGATTTTCTGTTGGAGCATTTCACCAACAAAACGCACCCGTCTCTGGCCTAGGTGGTCTATATCATCTGCCTTTGCAGAAGAATCATTATTTAAATCAATTATATTACAGAGCACAGTGACTAAATCCTCTTTGGAGATTGTTCGTCTTGCTAACTCTGCGTCGTCCATATTTTTTTCAAATCTTTTATTGAAACGAAAACGACCGACTGGTGAAAGGTCATAGCGCTCTGCGGTAAAAATTGAGTCTATAAATTCTTTAGCATTTTCCGCCGTAGCCATATCTCCGTCACGAAGACGTTTGTATATTTCCATATATGAATCCGCTAGTGTCTTGGTCGTATCTTTGGCCAAACACATTTTAATAGCCTCTTCATAAGTGGCATTTTTTGAAAAAGCTTTCAGAATTTGCTCGTCAGTCTGATATCCCATCACTCGGAGCAAGGCCGAGGCCGGGAATTTTCTCTTTTTATCTATCCGCACATAGACTGCGCCATCAGCCTCTGACTCTATTTCAATCCAGACTCCGCGAGCCGGAATAATCTTCGCACCAAAAAATCTCTTTCCTTTGCTTTCTGACTCTGTAAAGAAAACTCCGAACGAGCGGGCCAATTGTGGCACGATGACGCGCTCAACGCCATTTATAATAAAGGAACCGTGATCCGTCATTAGCGGAACTTCAGACATAAAAATCTCTTGCTCTTTAACAGTGCCCAAGATTTTATTTGTGAGCTTTACTCGCGCTTTTAGTAAGCCTTCGTAGGAGAGCTTGTTTATTTTAGCCTCGTTCTCATCGCATTTTGACTCACCAATAGAAAATGAGGTGAACTCAAGCTGGAACTTCTTGCCTGAATAGTCGTTGATTGGGGAAAACTCTTTGAAAACTTCGCCGATTCCCTTTTCCACCAACCATTTGAACGAGGTGAGTTGGGTTTCTATCAGATTAGGAAACTTGATAAGGGGCTTTTTATATCTTGAAAAATATTTCTTCGGAAGCTCTTTTTGAGTACGCATATATAAATAAAAAGGCAAAATAAGCAAAAGAAAACAGCTCTCAAAGGCTTTCTTTTAGTTATTTAGACTTCTACTGATTAAGTTAACCTAATAATAATGCGAGTGGATTGCATCAATAACTCAATCTTCCAATCAGAGACACCTTAGCATAAAGCCCTAAATAATGCAAGTGCTGGATGGGGAAATAATACCCTCCTTGACTTTTCGCAAATATAATATAAAGTAAAACAGAACCGTTACTAAAAAACAAAAATATGAAAACAATCTTGAAACTTGGCAAGCTAAACCTACCCACTATCATCCAGGTAGGATGCTATCTAGGGTTCCTGATCATATTGGTTCCCTGGATAATCTCAAAATACTTTTTTAATGGACATTCCTTGCAGACATCTCAATATGTATTTTTGGGGATTCTGGCATTCTTGTTTCTGTTGATTGGAATTGTAATCCCCTACGTAAAGAAAATTATGCACTTCTTGGGCATACCTGATCATGCAAATTTGCTGGATGGACTTCTGACAATTTTGCTTATAATTTTTTCAGGTCCATTTCTCTTAATTCTTTGCGTTCTGACATTACCCGCTTTGCGAATGAAAAGTTTATACGCATATAGATACTGGATTTTTCATATTTCTGTATCAATTGCGATTATTCTTCTTCTTGCAAGGACAAGGCAGTATGGAAAGCGTGATCAAAAAGCAAAAATTATCATTGCCAATCACACAAGTCCGCTTGATTATCTGCTCATTTCCCTCTTTATGGGGACTAGTCCGTGGAATATCGTTGCAGGAATTAATCTACGCATAAATAAACCGACTTTTGCTGACAGGATAATTGCAGCAACGATTGGGAAAATGGTGGAAGATTATTCCATCTCAATAGATCGGACAAGTGAGGCCTCAAAACAAAACACTGCTCGGAGAATAATGGAGGAACTAGAAAACAAGAAGAATATCGCCATATTCCCCGAAGGGACCAGAACTCCAAAAAAGACCATTGAGCAGAAACATACCCTATTGCAGGAGTTTCAGAATGGTGCTTTTAGGATTGCATGGGGTAAGGGTATTCCCATTCAGCCACTTGTATTTGATTGGCCAGTCATTTGGAGGGGAAAAGGAGACGATTGGTGGGGAGTGCATCCTTGCCGGATTGATGCCTATTTCCTGCCAGCAGTAGAACCGACAAACTTCCGAGATATGGAGGAATTCAAAAAAGCCTGCTGGGATGCTATGGAAGAACAGCTAAAAAAGTCCGAAAAAATTAAGCTATTCTTGAGTAATAAATAGACCTGTCCACAAAATGTGAGATGGGTTTATTTTTTTCTTTTTTTCCATTCGTCAATCAGTTTATGGTTCCCGGAAAGGAGAACCTTGGGCACACGATAATTTTTGCCCTTCCACTTTAAAACTTCCGGGCGGGTGTAAACTTCACTAGACGACACACGCTCCTCTTCAAGGGATTCATATTTTCCTAAAACACCCGGAATTTGGCGGGAGATGGAATCAATCAGAACCATTGCTGGCAATTCTCCGCCAGTCAGCACATAATCCCCTATTGAAATGTCCTCTGCTTTGGTGATTTTTTTTACCCGCGCGTCAATACCTTCATAACGGCCGGAAATTAAAATTATATCCGTGTATTTTTTCGCTGAGTTTTTTGCATACGCTGTGTCAAATTTTTTTCCGCTTGGCGAAAAATTTATTATTTTTACTTTCTTACCAGTTTTTATCTTCGAAAATGCTTTCAGAAAAAGCTCTGGTCTTAACACCATTCCTGGGCCCCCAGCATAAGGCCGGTCATCGATGCGCCTTTTCGGCTCGCAATAATCCATCGGGTTGTAGAATTTTATCTTTATTTTTTTATCTCTCACCGCCCGCCCGATAATAGACTCTTTCAAATAAGAATCAAACGCTTCTGGGAAAATTGTAATTATATGGAAATTCATAATAGCCAAAAGAAAAACACTGTATCAATATACAGTGTTTTTCTTTTTAGTACAAATTCAAATTATATCCCCTTCAAATCTTCCATTGCCTGATCTACGGTCTTCATAGAGGACCCTTGGCTAGGGGCTGGGCGGGTAGAACCTTCTGGTTCGTTGATTTTTAGGTTTACTCTCGCATTATTCTTCATACCGATGACTCGGAGAAGAGTGCGGAGGGCTTTGGCAGTATTACCCTGGCGGCCGATGAGCTTGCCCATATCGCTCGGATTTACTGTGAGGCTGATAAGCACGCCCATTTCATCTACAGTCCTATCAATCACAACATCATTTGGATTGTCTACGAGAGCTTTAACGACATATTCTAAAAAAACTTTATCTGCGTCTTGCATAATTTCTATCAAATATTCTTGTAATGACCAACGCCCTACGGCGAGGTGAGTGCAGCGTTTCCGACTAGAATAACTGCTCTGTATATTGTATCAAACTACTTCTTAGCTTTCAACTCCTTTCTTTTTAGAGTAGGCTTTTTCTTCGGCAAGACATTTATTTTCTTGCCTTCTATTGCCTTTTGGTGCACTAGAAAATTGTGGATGGTGTCAGACATTTTTGCGCCTTTGGAAACCCAGTGTTTGATGCGATCATTATCAAATTTTGCCTCACCTGCTTTTGGGTTATAAGTTCCTAAAATTTCCAAAAACCTGCCGCTCTTGGTACTGTTCTTTGAATCAGTCAAAACGGCCCGAAACGACGGGTCGTTCTTCCTGCCTATTCTTTGCAGTCTTACTTTTAACATAAGGGCAGTCTAGCACAATTTACAAAATTGGCAAGAAAATTGAATTAGTTGCTATTTCCGTTGATGCTGTAACCAGCAGTAATACCGTAACTTCCATCCACATCATAATCTCCAGAGATTGCATATTGCACATCAGCGTTGTATTGAGCGTCTGGCTCATACTGATTGTCAGACTGATACTGGCCGTTAATTTGATATTGGTTGTCGGACCAATATTGACCGTTTACTTGATACTGACCGTTTATCCCGTGCTGATTGTTTGATTGATATTGATTATTAGATTGGTACTGGCCATTTATTCCGTATTGATTACTGGACCAATATTGACCGTTTACTTGATACTGACCGTTTATCCCGTGCTGATTGTTTGATTGATATTGATTATTAGATTGGTACTGGCCATTGATTGGAAATTGATTATTGGATTGGTACTGCCCATTAGGCCAATATTGATTATTAGAATAATAACCCCCGTCTATCCAATATTGCCCGTTTGGCCAATAATCGCCATTGGGTTGATATTGATAAGATGAGTAATCACAAAAACAAGCCGAGGCGTATGCAGCTGGTATAAAAAATAAGCCAAAAATCGCTAAAACACTAAAAATGCTCTTTAATTTCATAACACTGGGAGTATACACTTTTTTTAGTAATTTGTCAAGTAAGGTTATATATGTTATATTTTAAGTATGAAACAACAAACTAAACACCTGCAAGGCATTATATCTATCACCAGTAAAGGCACAGGATATGTGAGTTTGGGCCTTGAAAAAAAGGCAAAAGATAAAGGTAACGACGTTGAAATAGAATCTAATAACTTGGGAACAGCGCTCCATGGTGACCAAGTAGAAATAGTCCTCTACCCTAAAAAAGTGCGTGGCCGACCGGCTGGAGATGTAAAAAAAATAATCTCCCGCGCCAAGCCTGGTTTTGTTGGCATCCTGCAAAAAGAAGCGGCTATGATGTTCTTGAAACCGGATGATACAAAAATGTACACGGATATATTAATTCCCGAAAAAAATCTAGCTGGGGCAAAAGTCGGTGAAAAAGCATACGTTGAAATAGAAAGCTGGCCGAGTTCTACAAAAGCTCCGATTGGCAAAGTTGTAAAAATAATGGGCGCACCCGGAGACAACGACACTGAAATGTACTCCATTGCGATTGAACGGGGTTTCGTTTCAGACTTTCCAAATGATGTTGAACTAGAAGCGGAAGAGATAAAGAGACACGGCATAAAAGAAAATGATCTGGTAGGCAGACGTGATTTTAGAAAAACTCTCACTTTTACGATAGACCCCGAAGATGCAAAAGATTTTGACGATGCTATATCTTTTCAAAAAATAAATGAAGACGAGTTTGAGGTGGGTATTCATATTGCGGACGTCTCCCATTACTTAAAAATAGGGAGCGAGCTAGATCACGAAGCGCGAGCCCGCGGAACGTCTGTTTATCTAGTGGATAGAACTATACCAATGCTCCCAGAAGCGCTTTCAAATGATTTATGCAGTTTGATGCCTGACATTGACAGGCTCACGATGTCCGCTGTTTTTATTCTTGATAAAAATGCAAAAGTAAAAAATGAGTGGTTTGGAAAAACCATCATCCACTCTCAAAAAAGATTTACTTATGCGGACGCTGAAAAATCTATTCATAATGAAGGCGCGCAATTGCACAGCGAGCTTGCCGTCTTGAATAGTATGGCTAAAAAATTAACAAAAGAGAGATTTGCGAAGGGCGCGATATCCCTAGATCAAGAAGAAGTAAAATTTGTGCTGGACCAGAACGCTGTACCAATAAAAGTAATCATCAAGGAACGTGGCGATTCTAACCGATTGATAGAAGAATTTATGTTGCTTGCAAATAGAAAGGTGGCCGAGAAAATTGGCAAAGGAAAAGACAAGGGTGTAGCAGTTTACCGAGTACACGATACCCCGAATAAAGAAAAGATGGCTGACTTGGCTTTATTTTTAAAGAGTCTGGGTTATAAAGTGACCTTGAAAGACGGCATTATCCCGTCCCATGAATTAAATAAAATCTTGGGGGAACTTGATGGAAAAAACGAGAAAGATACCGTCCATCGCTCGGTCATCCGCTCTATGGCCAAAGCCATTTACTCCACTAAAAATATCGGGCATTATGGTTTGGCTTTTGAATATTACACTCACTTTACCTCCCCTATCCGCCGCTATCCAGATGTCATCGTGCACCGGCTTTTACGAGAGCATCTTACAGGTCATAAAATAAAAAAAGAACACTGGCAAGAATATGAAAAAATTTCCATCAAATCTTCCGAACAGGAAAAACGAGCCGCTGACGCCGAACGCGCTTCAATAAAATACAAACAAGTGGAATATATGAGTAAGCGTGTGGGTGAAACTTTTGACGGAATAATCAGCGGGGTTACGGAGTGGGGCCTTTACGCAGAGGAAGGAGAAACAAGATGCGAAGGGCTCATCCGCGTGCGAGACCTTACGGATGATTTTTATGTTTTCAATGAAAGAAAGATGGAGCTGGTAGGACAAAAAAAGAAAAAATCTTATCACCTTGGAGACCGCATTAAAATAAAAGTAAAAAACGTTGACCTTGAGAGAAAAACAATAGACTACGAGCTAATATGATAAAAAATATTCATCCTAAAATAAAATTTGTTTTTTGGGCCATCCTTTCAGGAATCATAGGGGTTATGTGCGTCTTGGCTATTTTTAAGGCAATTGGGTACGAGAGAATCCCTGAGACGCAAAATCTGGAAACGCCAGTCCAACAGGAAGCAATAATAGATACCGCTCCAAAAGATTTCTACTACATCAAAGACCCAAACGTTCTGCCAAAAGTATCCGCCACTTCCTACATCATCGGTGATCTGGATACGGGAGAAATCATCCTAAAAAAGAACGAGGCAGAAAAATTGCCGATAGCCTCTGTGTCAAAGCTTATGACGGCGCTCACCGCAAGCGAACTGCCAGATACAGACAACTTGGCAACTGTTTCAAAAAACGCTCTTAAAACAGAAGGAAAAAACGGGGATTTACATCTAGGTGAAAAAATAAAACTGAGTGATATTTTTTATCCCCTGCTTCTTGAATCTTCCAATGATGCCGCCGAGGTGATAGCCGAGCATTTCGGCAGAGAAACTTTCCTCCAAAAAATGAACCAGGAAGCGCAAAGATTGGATCTTGCTTCCACTTCATTTGAAGACCCGAGCGGGCTTTCTCCAAATAATCAGTCCACCGCAAAAGACCTTTTCACTCTGACTGGTTATATTAAAAATCAAAAACCAGATATCCTAGCTCTCACCACCAGCAGAAGCTATACAAATAAAAAACACTATTGGTACAGCACAAACCAATTTTTGCGTGACGAAGGTTACTCGGGTGGAAAAAGCGGCTATACCGACGAGGCGAGACAGACTGTCGTCTCCACTTTTTCTTTGCCACTAGCAGAGTTCAGCCCTAGAAACATCGGTATCGTACTCTTGCACACCCCCGACAGAAAAAAAGATGTGGAAAGTATTGTGCGCTATATGCGTAAAAATGTTTACTACGGTGGAGAGGCAGACGACAAGAGCGACTGGGTAAAAACAAAGGAAGGGGTGCCAGAGATTTCTGAACCTGACTTTGTGAATTTGGCATTCCTCGGCGACATAATGCTGGACCGTGGGGTAAAAAGTTCAGTCTTGAAAAACTTTAGTGGAGATTACTCGGCGCTCTTTGAGAATATGGAAGATTTAAATAAATCAGATATTGTTTTCGCAAATTTGGAGGGCCCAGTGTCAGATCAAGGCAGAGATTTGAATAATCTTTACTCATTCAGAATGGATCCATCGGTGATGCCTGCTTTAAAGGGTGCGGGATTTAGCGTTCTTTCTGTCGCTAATAATCACGTAGGAGATTGGGGACGCGATGCCTACTTAGATACTCTTGCGCATCTTAAAGAAAACGAAATTCTTTATACCGGTGGAGGAGTAAATAAAGCAGATGCCGAGGCGCCAGTAATTATTGAAAAATATGG
>JAHFNF010000053.1 GCA_023267515.1 Candidatus Nomurabacteria bacterium
CAAAAACGGAAAAATATTATGCTGACAAGACTACCTATAAAATTCTCAGAACATACAATTCATATATAAAAAACTACCCTGAGAAGGTGTTAAAAGTAATGGATCAAATTGGTCCGCTTGACCTAGGAGTAGCTACTCAAAAAGCTTCTGCCTAAATCACCCTATTTACATTCTAGATTGCCTTTACCGCCTCTATCACGATGCTTTTTTCTCCATTTCTAATAGTGATTTTTCCAGAGAAGGCAATGCATTTCTCTTGTACAATTATATCCGAGGAGGCTCGGTATATGCCTGGGAATATTACCGCTTCAATAGAGCCAGACAAATCGGAGATCTTTAAGAATGCCATAACTTCATTCCCACGGGTAATGACTTGTCGCACACTCTCTATGATGCCTGCGATAGTAACAGGAATTCCATTACCAAGTTCCTCTTTTATTTTTTTTATATTTACCTCTCTATCTTCAAGTTTGTCTCTTATTCTATCCAATGGGTGTCCAGAAACATAGAGGCCGAGAAGTTCTTTTTCCCAAATTAATTTTTCATCTAGAACAGCTCTCGGAGCAGGTTTTAATTTTAGTGAGGGGATGGATTCCCCAAGATCCGCAAATAAATTTGTTTGGTTGGCGGATTGTTTAGATGATTCTCGGTTGTAACCCAGCATATCTTCCAGGTTAAAAAGAAGTTCACCGCGCTCACCGAGTTCGTCCATAGACCCTGATTTTATAAGCGCCTCCATTGATTTTTTGGTTAAGTTTTTATGTTTGATGCGATCTAGGAAGTCAGTAATGTTTTTGAATTCTCCTCTTGCCTTACGTTCTGTAATTATTGCGTCGGCAATGTCCGTGCCAAGGTTCTTTATGGTGTAAAGTCCAAATCTAATTTCTTTACTTATCTCTTCCTCCCGAATGACGGTAAATCCCCCATAGCTTTCATTTATATTGGGAGGCAAAACAGGTATTTTCATATTTACGCATTCGCGAATTATTTCTGCTACTTTGTCCACATCGCCAGACTCGGCAGTTAAAATCGCAGTCATATATTCCACAGGGTAATTTGCTTTCATATAAGCCGTTTGGTAGGCAACTCGTCCATAGCTTGCTGCGTGCGCTTTGTTGAAACCATAAGCTTGGAATGGCTCAAAAAGCTTCCAGAGTTTTTCGGCAAAGGCTGGTGTCTGGCCATTCTCTACAATACCTAAAGTAAATTTTTTATACTGGGCAGCCATTTGCTCAGGAATTTTTTTTCCCACCGCATATCGGAATTTATCCACCTCTTCCCAATTGTAACCAGCGAGCTCTAGTGCGCAGAATAATAGGTCGTCTTGATAGACGATAAGCCCATAGGATTCCTCCAAGAACTTTTTCATTCTTGGGTCAAGATATTTTACGAGTGCTGGATTATGTTTGCGCTTAATATATTCAGGGATTGATTCCATCGGTCCAGGACGGTAAAGGGCAACCATAGCATTGATGTCGTGGATTGAGGTCGGTTTTAGCTCTTTGAGATACCTGGTCATCCCTGAGCCGTTTAATTGGAAAAGTCCTTCAGTCTGGCCTCGGGCGAGTAGAGAAAAAGTCTTTTTATCATCAAGCGGAATACGTTCAATATCTATATCTATATTATAGAATTTTTTTACCAAGCTTATCGCGTCACCTAAAATTGCCAAATTTCGGATGCCAAGAAAATCAAACTTCAAAAGCCCGGCATCCTCTACACTATACATATCATATTGGGTGATTACTTTTCCTCCCTTTGGGTCCAGCTGGACAGGAACATAATCGTAAAGCGGAGTAGGGGAAATCACGACTCCAGCGGCATGCACCGAGATGTGCCTAGCGCAACCTTCCAGTTTTTTTGCTAAATCTATTATTTCCTTAGTATCTTTTTCTTTTTCATATGCATCCTTAAGCTCAGGCACGATTTCCATAGCATGGTCAATTGTCATCGGCATTCCCTGCGAGCCCATTGGAATCATTTTAGACAAACGGTCGCCGACAGAATATGGATATGCAAGAGCGCGAGCGACGTCGCGCACCGCTCCCTTTGCCATCATAGTGCCAAAAGTTCCAATTTGCGCCACTTTATCCTCGCCGTATTTTTGTTTTGTGTACTCAATCATTTCATCTCTACGATTATCGGCAAAATCCATATCTATGTCGGGCGCGGAAGGGCGGTATGGGTTTAGGAAGCGTTCAAAAGGAAGCTTGTATTCAATTGGATTCACGTTGGTAATGCCGAGGAGATAAGTGACCATAGAACCCGCGACTGATCCACGGATAGTGGTCAAGATTCCGTTTTCTTTTGCGTAGCGCAGTAGATCTCCCACCACCAGAAAATAAGGAGAATATCCCTTATCAAAAATTATTTTAAGCTCATATTCTACTCGTTCTTTTATTTTCTCAGTTTCCTTTAATTTTAGGCGCTCGAAACCCGCATAGCATAGTTCTTGCAATTTCTCGTCATAAGTTTTACCTTTTTCAACCTTAAAGTCGGGGAAAACCCATTTACCGAGCGGAAGCTCCACATTACACATTTCTGCTACTTTTAAGGTGTTTTCCAAGGCCTCCGGAATGTCTTTGAATATTTCCTGCGCATTTTCACTACTGATAAAAGAAAAATCATCATCCCCAAAGGTAAATTTATTTTCGTCCTTTAAATCTGAGTTTGTTTGAATTGCTAAAAGCGTCTCGTGTGCCTTGTGGTCGTCTTCGCAAGGATAGTGTGAATCAATTGTAGCAACCAAAGGAATGTTGAATTTTTTGCCCATTTTTATTATCCCGTCTCGGACTCTCTCGTCGTCTGGCATTCCAGGATGTTTTTGGATTTCAAGGAAGTAATTTTCTTTGCCAAATATTTCTTGGTGTTCGCTTATTATTCTTTCAACTTTCTCGTTATCTCCGCTAGCGAGGGAGCGGGAAAGTTCACCACCCAGACATCCTGAGAGAGCGATAATACCACCTGAGTATTTACGCAAAATTTCCTTGTCCATTCGGGGCTTGTAGTAATATCCTTCAAGGTTTGAAATAGTCACTAGACGAATTAAGTTTTTATATCCTTCCAGATTTTTAGCAAGGAGCGTAAGGTGATAACGTCTATTATCCACGCCGGATTCCTTGTCAGTCCGCCCTCTCTCGGCAATGTAGGCTTCTACTCCGATAATTGGTTTGATTCCTTCTTTTTGCGCGAGTTTATAAAACTCTACTGCGCCGTACATATTGCCGTGATCAGTGATAGCCATTGCTGGCATTTTGTGTTTCTTGGCGAGTTTTACCAGGTCTTCAACCTTGGAAAGCCCATCAAGTAGGGAATAGTGCGAGTGCGTATGCAAATGGACAAATTTTGCGGACATTTTTTTATAATAGCATAAAATCAATTTATGTTTCTTATTTAAATGACACGAAATCTGGCGCCTGAAAAGACTTGACTATTTATATTATATGTGTATAATAGTGGGTAATACCTGAATATTGTCAATAAAAAATATATACCTAAACTCTAACCCTTAAATCTTTAAACCATGAAAAAAAGACTTCTGATTGCATTTGTGTTTTTTACGCAAATGACCGCCTTTCACTTTGCCAAAGCGCAAAGCGAATCAAGATTTTTCGCTTCACTTAGTCCAGGGATTGCCTTCAACGCTCCTGGTAAAAACATTTCCATTGATGAGCCGACTGCCGCTCTGGAAGTGGGGTGGGGAAAAAAATTCATTTTAGGATTAAGAATGAGAGCATTATGCCCATATTCTCCTTCAATGAAAGATTCATCCGCTGTATTTACCTCTACGGGTGACTCCTTGAACCCATTTAAAGTCAGCTACAATGATTTCTACCACAAGACCGCAACAGCCGCAGTTTTTTTTGGTTTTTTAGTCGGGGGAGAAGGAAAATTTGCTTGTGGAGGAAATATTGGACCGGGTGTTGTTTTCGCTGAACACGATGGAGTGGTGAAGGCATCAGCTATGGTTGATTATACACTTACAGTCGGTTATCGGATAAACGCTGATATGGGAATCTTTGTGAGCTCAACATATTCTTATGTCTGGTCTCACTTTCAAGGTTTCAAAACTGATGGCTTTGCTGTCGTTGGTCAGCTCACCTATATGGTTTTTATCACAGGGGATTAAGTTTCCATTTTGTTTAGTGAAAGATGCCTGCACGTACTATATGTACTGTGCAGGCTCTTTTTTTAATTTGAAATTAAATATGTTGCTATGATTGCTGCAGTCTCACCACGCAAAGTATTTTTTCCCAAAGAAGCAATTTGGAAACCAGCTGTTTTTGCTTTTTGTATTTCATCCGGTGTCCAGCCACCCTCAGGTCCAATCCAAATATTAGTT
>JAHFNF010000022.1 GCA_023267515.1 Candidatus Nomurabacteria bacterium
ATGGCGATCCGATCGTGGATCCTAGAATGGATATAGTACTCGGTTCTTTTTGGATGACAAAGTTTGTGGACGGTGAAAAAGGCGAGGGGCAATATTTTGCTAATCCAAACCATGCGGTAACCACTTATGAATTTGGCGCCGTATCTCTTCGAGCCAAAATAAAAGTTTTAGCCACTGATACACCAAAATATAAAAATTTTGAAGGGAAAGTCTTTGAGACTTCTGTCGGACGATTACTTTTCAACAGCATCTTGCCAAATGATTTTACCTTTGTGAACGAAGAAATGAATCAAAAACGTCTTTCTTCTTTGGTTGACGAGCTCATAATGCACTACGGTATTGATGAGACTCCGGCCATTTTAGATAAAATCAAAAACTTCGGGTATAAGTATTCCACTGTCTCGGGCACTACTTGGGGTATTGATAATGTGCAAGTGCCCCCTGAGAAGAAAAAAATAGTAGAAAACGGCAGAGCCTCCGAGGAGCAAGTAATAAAAGAATGGAATGATGGTCTCTTGTCCGAAGAAGAAAAGTATCAAAAAATTATTGAGATTTGGACACTAGCAAAAAAAGAAATTGAAAAAGTATTACCTGGAACACTTGATAAAAATGGTTCCACTTATGACCTTTTCACTTCTGGTGCTAGAGGTACCGTGACGAGCTTGATTCAGATGACTGGGATGAAAGGTCTTATTCAAAACAACCAAGGACGCACCCTAGAATTCCCGATTATCCCATCATACAAAGAAGGTCTTTCGCCGATTGAGTACTTTATTACGACGCACGGCGCTCGTAAAGGAGCATCGGATACCGCGCTCAACACCGCGAAGGCTGGATACTTGACTCGCCGCTTGGTGGACGTGGCGCAAGATGTCGTCGTTACCGAGGAAGATTGTGGCACAAAAGAAGGTAAAATCGTAAGCAAAGAAAACATTTCCGGAATTGAAATCTCACTCTCTAAAAATATTCGTGGCCGAGTATTGGCTGGAGACCTCAAAGATAAAGAGGGTAAGACTGTCTACAAGAAGGGATTTTTAGTAACAAAAGAGGAAGCGCAAAAAATAGAAAACCAAGGATTCACGGAAGTATTTGTGCGTTCCCCTCTCACCTGTAAAACTATTCACGGTATTTGCCAGCAATGCTATGGACTAGATCTAGGTAGAAACCACCTAGTGGATTTGGGAGAAGCGGTAGGAATAATCGCGGCGCAAGCTATCGGCGAGCCAGGAACCCAGCTAACACTCCGCACTTTCCACGCCGGAGGAGTCGCAGGTACGGACATTACTGCCGGCTTGCCGCGCGTTGAAGAAATTTTTGAACGCAGAATCCCAAAGAATGCGGCAGTGGTTTCTGAGACAGACGGTGAAATATTGGAGATTAAAAGCAAAGATGATAAAGAAAAAATAATCAAAGTGCTCTCTGACACCAAGCTAGACGGCAAAGCAAATGAGATAGAATATATTGCTCCTTTCAGGAGAATCCCTATCGTCAAAGTAGGAGATAAAGTGAAAAAAGGCGAACTTTTGACGGACGGTTCAGCGGATATTGCTGAAATATTCAAACACGGTGATAAAGAAATGGCGGAGGAATATATCATTAGAGAAATAAATAAGGTTTACGAATTACAAAGCGCTTCCATTTCCCGAAAGCATACTGAAATAATTATTCGTCAGATGTTTTCTCGCCGAAAGATAAAAGTTGCCGGCGATACAAACTTCTCGCCTGGGGACGTGGTTGAAAATACAGCCTTGATAGAAGAAAATCAAAGAGTGGCAAAAATCAAAGGAGCAGAAGCGAAAGCAGAAATAATAGTGTTGGGTATTACCGAAGTTTCTTTACGAACCAAGAGCTGGTTGTCCGCCGCATCATTCCAAAATACGAACCGGGTTCTTATAGAAAACGCTATTAAAGGCGGAGTAGATTCACTACGAGGTCTTAAAGAAAATGTAATTATCGGAAGGCTTATACCGGCAGGTACCGGTTTTAGAAAGGCGCCGGTAGCTCCCGGGGTAGAGGAATAAAAATATGATCTCTCCAGTGCAAAAAATCAAGGAGAGGCTTTCAATTCAAGATGTAGTCTCTTCCTATATAAAGTTAGAAAAAGCTGGGACAAACTTGAAGGCCAAGTGCCCGTTCCACAACGAGAAAACTCCGTCGTTTTTTATCTCTCCTGATAGAGGCGGGTACTATTGCTTTGGTTGTGGCGCGAAAGGGGATATTTTTACTTTTGTTCAAGAGTTTGAAGGGCTTGATTTCAGAGGGGCTTTGAAGCTCTTGGCGGACCGAGCCGGAGTACCACTTGGCGAATATAGTCCTATGGACAAGAAGAATCAGAGTGAAAAAGAGAAGTTGTACATAATAATGGAAGAAGCAACGGATTATTATTCTGCAAACTTGGCAGGCTTTAAAGAAGCGCAAACGTATTTAAAATCACGCGGATTGGAAGAAAAAACAGTGCAAGATTTTAGAATTGGTTTTGCGAAAGATGACTGGCGGGATCTTTATAATTACCTTAAATCTAAAAATTATAGCGATAGAGAGATAGAACTTGCGGGACTGGCCAAGAAACCAGATGTGGAAAATAAAAATATGTATGACAGATTTAGGAATAGAATAATGTTTCCGATTGCAGATTCTAGCGGCCGAGTAATAGCTTTTTCTGGTCGGATTTTTACGGACGATGGAAAATCGGCGAAGTATCTCAATAGTCCAGAGACGCCTATTTTTAGTAAATCCTCTGTGCTTTATGGCATAGACAAAGCGAAGGACTCAATTCGAAAAAATAATTTTTCCATTTTGGTAGAGGGGCAAATGGATTTAATACTTTCTCATCAAGCAGGATTTAGAAATACAGTGGCCACTTCCGGCACAGCACTATCAGATTCGGTTGTCTCCAAGGAAAATGCAGTCAGTAACTTAGGGCTTTTAAGGAGGCTTTCTGGAAATATAGTTTTAGCTTTTGATGCTGATTCGGCAGGGCTTTCTGCATCAGACAGAGCAGGGAGGATCGCTCTATCTATCGGTATGGATGTAAAAAGTGCAATACTACCTGAAGGAGTGGATCCAGCAGACCTTATATTGAAAAGCGGGGCTGATGCCTGGAAAGAAGCAGTTAGAAATTCAAAGCACATTATTTTGTTTCTACTAGAAAAGGCGATAAAAGCAGCAAAGGGTGATGAACGAAAAGCGAATAAAGAAATCAGAGAAAAGATTTTGCCGTATGTTGCCGCGCTAGACAGCTCAATTGAGAAATCCCATTTTATTAAAAAAATCAGCGATGCGTCTGGCGTACCAGAGGTGGCGCTCGTAGAGGATTTAAAAAAAGTAGAGCAATTAAATAAAGAAGAAAAAAGGGAAATAAATGAAGCGGAAGAGAATCAAAGTAAAATGTTTAGGAAAGATTACATAGAACGAAGACTTTTAGGTATTGCATTTTGGCAGGAAAAAATAAAAGAGCCGAAAATAGATCCAAGGTCAATTTTTGATAAATTCAAAGATACAATAGATCATTATAAGGATTTTAAAGAAGATTTAATATTTGAGGCAGAGGTTTTCTATGCCAATAATGAAAACTTGCCCAGTGATGTAGATGAGATGCTTTCTAACCTAGATGAAGAATATTTAAATGAAGATTTAGCCAAAAAAATGAAAGAGCTCCACTTTGCCCAGGAAGAAAAGAATAAAGATAAGGAAGCCCTAATTTTAAAAGCAATAGATGAAATAGTGAAGAAAAGGGAAAGTATTAAAAGCGTTCGTTTTAATAAAAAATAAAATGAAAAAGAAAAAAACAAAAATGAAAAAGAAAAAAAATATCCGAAAACCCAAAGTTTCTAAGAAAAAAAGCAAAAAAAAGATTCCAAAAAAGGTACCAGTAAAAAAGATGTCCTCAGTAGAGAAAAAAGCTGAGGCCCTTGATCATAGAGCGAACGAACTTATAGAAAAGGGGAGGAAGCGTGGATTTATTACTTACGACGAAATATTAAAGACTTTCCCAGACGTGGAGAATAATATTCTATTTTTAGACGAGCTTTATGACAAGTTTAGCATTGCTGGTATTGATGTGCTGGAAGGGGGTAACTTGCTTGATTTAGATAGCCTTGCTAGTGATAAAGATCTGAACAAATCTGCCTTGCACGACTCTATTCAGATGTATTTAAAAGAAATTGGGCAATACCCACTAATATACGCAGCCGAAGAAAAAGAGCTTGCTAGGCGTATTGAAAAGGGTGATTTGGAAGCAAAGAATTTACTTGCCAGAGCAAACTTGCGCCTTGTAGTTTCTATTGCCAAGAAATATGTGGGTCGGAGCGCAGATCTTACCCTACTAGACTTAATTCAAGAGGGGAATTTGGGGCTTTTCAAAGCGGTTGAAAAATTTGATTGGACAAAAGGATTCAAGTTTTCCACTTACGCGACCTGGTGGATACGTCAATCTATTACTCGCGCCTTAGCTGACCAATCTCGCACTATTCGTATACCGGTGCATATGGTGGAGACAATTTCAAAATACAAACAGGTGCATAGACGTCTCAGTCAAGATTTAGGACGAGAGCCACTCTCGGAGGAGATTGCAACCGAGATGGGTATTGACGTTGAGAAAGTGCATACGATTGAAAATATTTCTCAAGAAACAATCTCTCTTGAACAACCAGTAGGAGATGAAGATGATAAATCAACATTGGAAAACTTTATTCCAGATGAAAAGATTTTGCGTCCCGATCAAGAGTCCTCTCGTCGTATTTTGGCCGACCAAATCCGCTCTGTCTTAGATGAACTTAATCCAAAAGAGCGTAAGATTTTAGAAATGCGTTACGGACTGACTGACGGTATTCAGCACACTTTGGAGCGAGTAGGAGAAGAATTTGGAGTGACACGTGAGCGTATTCGGCAAATTGAAGCGAAAGTGCACGACAAACTCCGCGAACACGAAAAAATCGCCCGCCTAAAGAACTATTTTGACTAGTGAGGAGCATTTAAAAGCTTGCTTTTATAATGTCCGAACGAAGTCAAAATATTGTACCCAGTTATACTTCGATTAATTTATTTTAACGCTTTTTCTATTTTTGGAGTGACCATTGAAAGTGGCTCAGCGCCATCAATAGTGGCGACTACTTTGTTGTCACGAAGGATAAATCCTTTTGGGGTGCCATTTACGCCGGCTGTGGTGCCCTCACTTGCAGAGTCTGCTACCGCCTTAGTGTATTTTCCTGAATCAAGGCACTGGTTGAATGTCGTTTCATTTAGTCCCAAAATTTTAGCAAAAGATTTTAGGTTTGGATCTGAAAATGCTCCTTGATTTTCCCCACTTTGGTGATTAAAAAGATAATCGTGGTATTCCCAGAATTTTTGCTGATCCTCGGCGCACCTGGCTGCCTCGGCAGCGTGGGTGGATTCTTCGCCCAAGAATGCATAATCTCTATATATAAATTTTATTTTCCCTTCGTTAACGTAATTATTTCTCAAGGGAGTTTCTACTTCTTTAACAAATTTTCCGCAAAACGGGCATTGGAAGTCCTCGTACAATATCACGCTAACCCTAGCGCTATTGCTACCCATTGTTCTACCTCCATCCATTGCTATTGAAGGCGGTTTGACGGTTGACCCGTCAGTTACAGTGTCGGGGGTCGTCGTAGTGACTTTATCTTGGGTAGGAAGTACTGATCCACTCGCTTTTAACCAGGAAAAACCTAATAAAATAGAACCAGCGATTAAAACCCCTGATATTAATACTGCCGTAGGTAAACTGAGCTCTTTTTGCCCCTTTTTCCCTGATTCCACCATTGTTTTTTCTATATCTTCCATTTTTTTGTTATGTTATACCTAATAATAGTTATGCACTTGCCATTATAACATAATTTTTACCTATGCTATAATTATGGAGTTAAAGGTCTTTTTATTAATTAATCTGTCCTGGGATAAAACCTGGGGCGAAATTAAAATAATATTATGCACATGCATAAAAGTGCTGCAAGTAAAATCGCTTGCGTCCTAGTTGTTATCGGAGGAATTAACTGGGGATTAGTGGGTTTGGGTATGCTTATGGGTAAGATGGGTGGTTGGAATATCGTAAATATGCTTTTAGGCTCTATGCCTACACTTGAGGGGATAGTCTATGTTCTCGTGGGTATCTCAGCTGTGATGATGACGCTAGAACATAAAGGAAGTAAAATGGCTGGTACGGAAGGAAAAATGATGTAAAAATTTTGTTTACACAAACAGCTCTAACGGCGACGTTAGAGCTGTTTGCTTTTTTGTCCAGAAACTGTTATACTGACGCTTACAAATATGCCTTCATTTTCAAGCGCAATATTTTATATATTGACCTTTCTGGCTGTCTATGTGCAGGTTTTTTTCTTGATTACTTTTTTTGAGAATCGCAAGAATATAGTAAAAAGAAGCGGAACTATGCATCTGAAAAATTATCCAGAAGTGACTATTATTGTGCCGTGTTGGAATGAAGAGAGTACTGTAAAAAAAACAATTCAATCGCTTTTTCATCTTAGTTATCCAAAAGATAAATTGAAAATATTTCTTGTAAACGACGGCTCTACTGACAACACAATGAGCGTATTATCTAGTTTTGCATCACACGAAAACGTAAAAGTTTTTAATAAGGAAAATGGAGGTAAATATACCGCTATCAACCTCGGCCTAGAAAGCACCGAAACAGAATTTGTCGGTTGTTTGGACGCTGATTCGTTTGTCCATCCTGAATCTTTGAAAAGAATAATGAGTTATTTTGAGATTGACCAGAGTGCTATGGCTGTCGCCCCTTCCATCATAGTAAATACACCGATGAGCATTATTCAGCGCGCGCAAAAAGCAGAGTATGATATGGCTGTTTATGTGAAGAAAATGCTCGGCTTTCTAGGCGCTATCCACGTGACACCTGGACCATTTACTATTTTTCGCAAAAAAGTTTTTGATGATTTAGGTCCGTATCGCCACGCCCACAATACAGAAGATATGGAAATAGCATTCAGAATGCAGAAAAATCACTATAAAATAGAACAGTGCAACGATGCCTACGTATATACTAATGCGCCCAAAACTGTCGGCAAGCTCTTTCGTCAACGCTTGCGTTGGATATATGGCTTTCTCAATAATACAATTGATTATCGTGAGCTTATACTCAAAAGAAAATACGGCAATTTCTCACTTTTTACCGTGCCCTCCGGCATTATATCTGTGCTAGCGGCACTTTATTTGTTTTCCAGGCTTGCTTATAATTTAGGGCATTTTATTTACTCTAAATTAAATCAAATAAGAGTTGTCGGTATTCAAAATATCTCAGCCTCCAGCCATTTTAGTTTTTTTTATATAGATACAAAGACCCTACTCTTTGTCACAATTTTTCTTTACGCTTCTGTTATATTTTCAATGGTACTCGGACGTAAAATGGCTCACGGGAAAACAGCCTTTTCACTAAATATGGCATATTTTTTTGTAATTTTTTCTGTGATAGCGCCATTTTGGATTATCAAAGCAATTTTTAATACTCTGACTTCCAAGAGTCCAGCTTGGCGGTAATATGAATAATAATATTGATTGGAAAAAATACCTGATTGTTTTTCTGATTACTGCCGGTCTTTTTCTTACCGCCAGCTATTTGAGTAATTATTTTACCAATAAAAAAATAGGTGAGCTAAAATCTATTCAAGATAAAATAGCGGTGGATATTCTTTCTTCGGAAACTCAGTTTTCCTTGCTCCAAGAGCTATCCTGTAAAGACGTTAATAGGTCAGCTCTTTCTTCTGAGCTTTCTTCCTTGGCCGATAAAATTACATACAGCGAGACAAATATTGGCGTGAGCTCTGATATTATCGGACTCAAGAAATACTATTCCTTGCTCGAAATAAAAGATTATCTTTTGATGCAAAAGATTTCCGAGCGCTGTGGAATAAAATCTGTTTTTGTTTTGTATTTTTATGCAAATAAAGATAGTTGTGCCGATTGTGTAAAGCAGGGCTATGCCTTGGATGCTCTTCGGGCAAAATATCCTGAATTTAGAGTTTATTCTTTTGATTACAATCTAGATTTATCCGCGGTAAAAGCGTTGATTTCAATATATAAAATTCCTGATACTTTACCGGCGCTCGTAATAAACAAAGAAGTACACCCTGGTTTTACCAGTATGGAGGATATAGAAAAAATGCTCCCAGCACTTGAAAAGACTGTCAAAGACAGCAGCAAAGACACAAAAAACGTTGTAAACTAAGGCTATTTGAGCCGGGAAGAGGATTTGAACCTCCAACCTACGGTTTACAAAACCGTTGCTCTACCGTTGAGCTATCCCGGCAACTTTCTGATTATAACAACTTAGTATTCTTTTTCCTCCTCCTTTATTTTTTCCTTTAAGTTGCTTATCTTTCTTTTATATTCCGATACTGTTTTAAGGAATCCAGAAGTCTCTCTTTCTTCTGCCTTCTTTTCTGGAAAATGTTTAGATAAAGTGTTTCTTACTTTTTTTGTCAAATATGCGCTCCCTTTTTTTAGATGGATGGAAGATCTGATAGAGATTCGGAGTATTACGGCAATCACGACAAGGCCGTATCGCTTCACATTTTTTATGATTATATAACGAACCTCGTGCGCTGGTGGAATAATCGGAGATTGGTTATGAGCCGTCACTGCTCCCGCTCTGATTAAAACTACACGCTTATAGAGCATAAAAGCTAGGCTTGTGAGTGACAAAAAAAATAATATAAATATATAAGTCATTTTATATAGAGTACCTCTTTACTTCTTTTACTGCAGCTTTTGCGCTTTCAAGTAATTTGCCCACGCTCATATCTCCATTTTTAATGAATGGTTGATCAAGTAGAGTGCGTTCTTTGAAGTAAGTTGAGATTTTCCCGTCCAACATTTTCTTTTTTATTTCTTCCGGTTTGTCGCTGGCATCCACTTCCTTTTTAGAAATTTCTTTGACAGTCTGCCTGGCTTCGTCCGTGATTTCTCCAGCGTTCATATATTCTGGCTTCATAGCGGCGATATGCATCGCTATATCCTTAGCGAGTTCCGGAGTTCCTCCATCTAATGATACTATAACAGCGGACTTTCCATTATGCACGTAGTTTCCTAAAATGCTCCCAACAACTTCAAAACTTTCGCCTAGCTGGATATTTTCTCCGGTTTTCTGAATTACCAGATCAATCATATTTTTTGCTTCACTTTTCATCTTCTCAACCCCTCCATTTAAGGCAACATCCGCGAGAGTTGATAATAAGTTCGTAAAGTCGCTATTTTTCGCTACGAAATCTGTTTCACAGTGGAGGGTGACTAATACTGCTTTTCCATCGGCTGCTTTTACGATCACCGCGCCATCATTAGCGAGACGATCCGCTTTTTTCATCGCAATATCTGCGCTGGTCTTTTTGAGAATTGCTAGCGCTTTTTTCATATCGCCCTCGGCTTCTTCCAGCGCCCTCTTACATTGCATCACAGAAACGCCTGTCTGATCTCGGAGTTCTTTTATTAACTCTGTAGTGATTGCAACGGGCATTTTAATTTAAGATTTAGCGGGGACAGACATAATGCCTACTTTGTAAGCGTCCGCCAAAGCCTTGGTAAATAGAGCGATAGAAAGGCGGGAAGCGTCGTTTGCAATAATAGAGTGGGTAATGCCTTTAATATTTGAATCAGTATTAGCAAGAGCTACAACGGGCACTTTGGATTTTCGGGCCTCGGTGGCGGCAATGTGTTCTTTACGAGCGTCAATTATGAGCACTGCGTCAGGGATTTTTTTCATCCCGATCATCCCAGAGTAATATTTGGAAAGCTTCTCCATTTTCTTTGAAAGCATCAAGCGTTCTTTCTTGGTGTATTTTTCCAATTCGCCTTTTTCGTTTTCAATTTTATAATTTTCAAGTTCAGCGATACGCTTTTTGATTTCTGTAAAGTTGCTCAAAGTTCCGCCGATCCAGCGCTCTATAACGTATGGCATACCAGTAGCCTGCGCGGCTGCCATCACTGCTTCACGAGCTTCCGGTTTGGTACCGACAAAAAGAACCACTTTATTTTTCGCGCCGAGCTCTTTCATAAAGTCGCATGCGTCCACGAGCATTTTCTGGCTTTTTTCGAGGTCTACAATGTCAGTCTTGTTCTTGGTAGTGAAGATAAAAGGGGAGACAGATGGGTGTCTGCGCGTCTTGGAATAGCCGTAATGCGCTCCGGCTTCAAACATTTTCTCTATTGATAATTCACTAATATCGCTTTTTGGCATATGGCTCATACTAGCAGAAAGCTCTCTATTTCGCAACAGGGAACCGTTTCTATTCAAACAGGAATTTTCTTTTGACCAAAAGGGTTTTTTCGGGTAGTATAGCTCTTATGAGACAATCTAAACTTTTCACTAAAACCCGGAAGGAAATGCCCTCCGATGAGACCTCCAAGAATGCCGAGCTTTTGATTCGTGGTGGGTTTATCCATAAAGAGATGGCCGGGGTTTATACTTATTTACCACTAGGCCTCCGAGTCATAAAAAAAATTGAAAATATAATTCGCGAAGAGATGAATGCAGTCGGCGGGCAGGAAGTTTCAATGACAGCCTTGCAGAATCCAGAACTCTGGAAAAAAACAAATCGTTGGAGTGATGAGGTGGTGGACAATTGGTTTAAAACAAAATTAAAAAATGACGCAGAGCTCGGGCTTGGCTTTACTCACGAAGAACCTTTGGTAAATATGCTCATCAATTTTATTTCTTCCTATAAAGATTTACCAGTAGCTATTTATCAATTCCAAACAAAATTTAGAAACGAACTGCGCGCCAAGTCTGGCATTTTGCGCGGGCGAGAATTTTTAATGAAGGATATGTATTCCTTCCATACATCACAAGAAGATTTTGAAAACTTTTACGAAAAAATGAAAGAAGTTTACAAAAATATTTTCAAACGCGCCGGCATCGGACACCTCACTTATATGACTTTTGCTTCCGGCGGAGTATTCTCAAAATATTCTCACGAATTTCAGACGATAACTAGCGCCGGTGAAGACACCATCTTTCTTGACGAAGAAAAAAGTATCGCTATAAATAAAGAGGTTTTCAACGACGAGGTAATAGCAAA
>JAHFNF010000054.1 GCA_023267515.1 Candidatus Nomurabacteria bacterium
AGGGAGGCAATATCTGCAATTGTAAAACACTGGTCAGAAGATAAATATCTTGTTTTGAAATGGAAGAAGGTAAATTGGCACACTTTTATTACAGGTGGAATTGACGTAGAGGAAAAACCGATTGATGCAGCGATCCGTGAAATTAAAGAGGAAACTGGATATCAAAATCTAAAACTAAAACAAACACTATCTCGCTCGCATGCAAAGTTTTACCACGTTCCTAAAAAGGAAAATCGTTTTGCTCATTTTCACAATTTTTATTTTGAATTAGTAGATGGAGAAAAAAAAGAGCTCACCAAAGAAGAAAAAGAAAATCATGAAATACTATGGATGAATTCAGAAGAAATAAAAAAAAATCTTACACCCGAAGGTCAAATTTATGATTTAAATTCAGTTGTAAGTGAAAAACCTTATACCGGAGAAGGTATAATTATTAACTCTGGAAAATATGATGGAATAGCCACTCAGGATGCTCGACCAAAAATTATTGCGGAAGCTGGCGGGAAAATGGTAACAAAATTTAAACTTCGGGACTGGGTATTTTCTCGGCAAAGATATTGGGGTGAGCCGATACCATTAATACATTGCGATAATGATGGCTGGGTTCCCGTGCCGGATAAGGATTTGCCTGTGAAATTACCAGAAGTAAAAAGCTACAAGCCGACGGATACAGGCGAGAGTCCACTCTCGGCGATGACTAAATGGGTAAATGTAAAATGCCCAGTCTGCAAAGGACCTGCCAAGAGAGAGACAGACACGATGCCAAATTGGGCGGGAAGCTCTTGGTATTATTTGCGCTATACTGATCCAAAAAATAATAAAGAATTTGCGAGCCAGAAAAAATTAAAATATTGGACACCGGTGGATTGGTACAACGGTGGGATGGAGCACACGACGCTCCACCTTCTTTATTCACGTTTTTGGCATAAATTTTTATATGATTTAAAATTAGTGCCGACAGCGGAGCCATATAAAAAACGCACTTCCCACGGGCTCATTATGGGTGAAGGGGGAGTAAAAATGTCTAAATCCTTGGGTAATGTGGTAAATCCAGACCAAATAGTAAAAACCTACGGCGCAGACACTTTGCGAGTATATGAAATGTTCATTGGGCCATTTGAGGATACGGCGGTGTGGAATACAGAGAGTATCATTGGCTCACGGAGATTTATAGAAAAAGTGTGGCGTATTGCAGAAAGAGCCCAGCAAAAAAAGAATTCCTTGCGCTTCACCCTTCCCGGAGTACCGGGTGGGTCCCACACTCTGCAGAATTCTTTCTTTACTGGGCTCAAGAGACTGCTCCATAAAACAATTAAAAAAGTAGGCGAAGATATAGAAGCAATGCGTTTTAATACCGCAATTTCAGCAATGATGATTTTGGCGACGGAGATGGAAAAGGCAGATAGTATAGATAAAAAGAATTTTAAAATGTTTTTACAAATCCTTGCCCCATTTGCTCCGCACTTAGCAGAAGATACTTGGTTTGCATTAGGAGAAAAGAAATCAATCCATATTTCAAAGTGGCCAGTTTGGAATCCTGAGTTGATAAAAGAAAATGAAATAAAAATTGCTTTGCAGGTAAATGGCAAAGTACGGGCAGAAATTGAAATTCCGGCAGATATGATTGAGGAGAAAGTTTTGGAGTTAGCATTCGCAAATCAAAATATAAGGAAATGGGTAGAAGGGAAAGATGTTAAGAAAAAAATATATGTGAAGGGGAGACTGGTTAATTTTGTGATTTAAACAATGAATAAAATTATCAAGATTCTAAATAAAGAATTTGGAAGTTTAAACCAAGCAGCCCTGCTCTTGGGTCTTTTTACATTATTTTCCCAAATCCTGGCTCTTATTCGTGATCGCTCAATTGCTCATTTTATCGGCCCTTCACCCGAGCTAGATGCTTATTATGCTGCTTTCCGAGTTCCAGATTTTATTTTTATCACTATTGCCTCACTTGCCTCCATCACTGTGCTCATCCCTTTTATTATCGCAAAGATGAAGAATGGCACGGTGACAAAGGAGGCTCAAAAATTTCTCAATGATATTTTTACCGTATTTCTCGCTGTTATTGCGCTTGTATCCTTTATGGCATTTATTCTTATGCCCCACCTGGTGCATTTTATTGCTCCGGGTTTTACGCCTCTATTACAAGGCAAAGTGATATTGCTTTCTCGGATAATGCTCCTCTCGCCAATCTTGATGGGACTTTCAAATCTTTTCGGCACTGTTACCCAGCTTTTCCGAAAGTTTTTTATCTATTCATTGAGCCCGCTTTTTTACAATATTGGCATTATTGTCGGTGTCTTGTTTTTTTATCCAGTTTTTGGGATTGCCGGCCTCGCCTTAGGGGTAGTACTAGGCGCTCTAATGCATTTCATTATCCAGGCGGTAGCTTCATCTGGTTGCGGCTTTCGGCCAGGGTTTTCTATTGCTATTAATTTTCAAGACATAAAAAAGGTGGTGATGATATCCTTGCCGAGGACTCTCGGGCTTTCCTTCAACAGTATTTCTCTCATTGCCATCATTGCGCTGGCCTCTTACTTAAAAAGCGGCTCCATCTCTGTTTTTAGTTTTTCCCTTAATCTGCAATCTGTCCCTCTAAATATTATAGGCGTATCATACGCAGTGGCTGCCTTTCCCACCCTTGTAAAATCCTATTCAGACGGCAACCTTACTAATTTTAAAAATCAGCTAAAATCTGCCGGGCGAGCGATTGTGTTCTGGTCTTTACCAGTTATGTTTCTCTTTATAGTACTTCGGGCACAGATTGTGCGTGTCATACTGGGCTCTGGTTCTTTTACCTGGGATAATACGCGCCTGGTAGCCGCCTCACTCGCCATTTTCTCTGTTTCCGTGCTGGCGCAGGCGATGACCGCGCTTTTATCCCGGGCTTATTACACGACTGGTAATACAAAAAAGCCCCTAGTGGTAAATTTTTTCTGCTCAGTGCTCATAATAATCTTGGCCTATTTCTTTACTCATATTTTTCAAAATGTGCCAGAATTTAAATATTTTATAGAATCAATGCTGAAAGTTTCTGGTATCCCCGGTACAGAAATTTTAATGCTTCCATTGGCCTATTCTGCTGGTACTATTTTAAATTTTGTTTTGCAATGGATTTCCGTCAAGCGTGATTTTATGAATGGTGCGCCATTTATCGCCAAGTCATTTTTCCAGAGCTTGGGTGCATCATTTTTCATCGGTCTAGTATCTTACCTAAGTCTTAATGCTCTATCACCAGTATTTGGTCTTACTACCTTCTGGGGAGTATTTTTACAGGGCCTCATTTCTGGTATTTTGGGAGCGGCAGCAGGATTTTTAGTCCTTCGTTTGCTAAAAAGTGAAGAGCTAGACGACCTTGTAAAAACGCTAAGAACAAAATTTTGGAGCGCTCGGATTATTGCCCCTTCTCAGGAAGAGCTTTGAAATCAAAGTATTTTTTGTTATTATTTCTAGAAGCGAGCAATCGCTCTTTTTATGTCTGATTTTAGGAATACAATCTCATACATCAAACCGACTGTAATGAAGTATAAATGGCAATTTTACAGTATTTTTTTTCTGCATGCAGTGAGGATAATTCTTTCCGGAGTAGTCACCCCTATTTTTTACAAAAGAATCGTAGATATAATTTCTCAAACCGGGGTAGATAGAGCCTCTTTGTCCTCTCCGCTTCTCAAAAGCATATTTCTCATAGCCGCTCTCTTGCCCATAGCCTGGATTTTTGGCCGTTCTACCCAATATTTTATTTCCAAGTTTCAGGCCTCGGTGATCAGGGATTTGCATGATTTTTCTTTTAAAAAATTGCACGGGCATTCCTATATGTTTTTTGCCGATCACTTTGGAGGCGCGTTGGTCAATAAATCCAGAAAATTTGTTTATGCGTTTGAGGTTATGCACGATATATTGATTGATAATTTTTGGTCCTCTTTTGTTATTTTTGTGGCAATTTTTACTGTTTTCTTTACCCAAGCTCACACCATCGCCTTTATATTTTTAGCTATGTCTGTGGTTTATTTGACCATTCTATTTTTAATGTCAAAAAAGAAAGTAGAGTATGATGTGGCCGAAGCCGCTGCTGACTCAAGAGTGACGGCGGTTTTAGCTGATACGATTACGAACTTTCTATCTATTAAGTCTTCCTCCGCGCTAAACACCGAAGTAAATAATTTTAAAAAAGTGACAGGTAAAGAAGCGATGTTACGCCTCCGCGCCTGGCTTTTTGGCAACAAGATTAATGCTATTCAATCCGCCATTTCAATGACCGTGCAGGTAATAGTA
>JAHFNF010000055.1 GCA_023267515.1 Candidatus Nomurabacteria bacterium
GAAAGTCGTGAAATACTTAGCGGATAGCTATAAGGATGAAATCAATGAAGAAATCAGCTTGTCAGCTGGTTCTATCTCACCTGATAAGTCAATTTTTGAAAGCACCCTAGATGACGAACCAGAAGAAGACGAAATGTATGAGGAGGCACGCGCCGTGGTCATAGAAGCAGGCAAAGCGAGCACTTCCTATCTACAAAGAAAACTTGGCCTCGGCTATGCGCGAGCAGCCCGACTAATAGATATGCTGGAAGAAAGAGGGGTCGTTGGCCCCGGGGATGGCGCAAAGCCAAGAGAAGTATTAGAAAAAGTAGTAAGAGACGATAACGGGGAAAACATAATTTGATAAAGGTATGACACCAAGAAATATAAAAAAAACGATAAGCATCGCCTCAATCTCGGCTCTTTTTTTATTTATAATAATTTACGCATTCTTTCGCTCAAAAGATTTGATTTTTGGCGTTAAAATACAAAATGTGAACTTGGCCGATGGCACGAAAATAGAAAATAGTATAGTAAATCTAAAAGGTAACGCAAAAAATGCGACAGAGCTACTCTTAGATGGCCGAGAAATTTCCATAGATGACAATGGCGACTGGAACGAGACAATAGCGCTCTTGCCAGGTTATAATATAGTTTCAATTGAAGCCAAAGATAAGTTTGGCGGAAGTGACGAAAAAATTTACAAGTTAACTTTATAAAAATATGGTAAAAAAAGAAAAAAAGGCGGGCAATAGTGCGACGATGGATAATAGAGCATTGGATGAAACATTAAAATCAATCCAGACAAAATTCGGCGAAGGCGCAATCATTAAAATGGGAGATACCCCAAAGGTGGGTATCAATGTCATCCCTACTGGTTCCCTTGGTCTTGATATGGCGCTCGGAGTCGGCGGAATACCGCGTGGACGTATTATAGAAATCTTTGGACCGGAATCAAGCGGTAAAACTACCCTCGCCTCGCACATTGTCGCCGAAGCGCAGAAGCTCGGTGGTATTTGCGCCTACATTGATGCTGAACATGCAATGGACCCGGAATATACAAAGAAACTTGGCGTGAAAATAAATGACCTATTAGTTTCTCAGCCTGACACTGGTGAGCAAGCATTGGAAATTGTAGAAAGCCTCGTGCGCTCTGGAAAGATTGATGTCATCGTGGTGGACTCTGTCGCCGCCCTTACTCCGAAAGATGAAATTGAAGGCGATATGGGTGCGTACCACGTCGGCAAGCAAGCTCGCCTGATGTCCCAAGCGCTTCGCAAATTGACCGCTATTGTTTCTAAATCAAAAACCGTAGTCATTTTCATAAACCAAATAAGAATGCAGATCGGCGTGATGTTTGGCAACCCTGAGACTACCCCGGGAGGCAAGGCTTTGAAATTTTATACTTCCATCCGTTTAGATATTCGTAAAATAGCCCAGATTAAAAAAGGAGAAGAAACCGTAGGCAGCCGCACCCGCGTGAAGGTGGTAAAAAACAAAGTGGCTGCGCCTTTCAAGCAGACAGAATTTGATATCATCTACAACGAAGGCATTTCAAAAGAGGGAGAAATTATCGCTCTCGGTGAAAAATTCAAAATCGTAGAAAAAACCGGCAATTCGTACTTTTACATTCCTACTGGTGAAAAAGCTGAGAAAGTAAAACTCGGCGTCGGTTACGACAACACCCGCACCTTCCTCAAGGAGAACTCAAAAGTCGCCGACCAAATCCTGAAAGAAATCCGCAAGAAATTCAAAGAGGAAGTTTAAAAATAAAAATCACCTCACCCTAGCTTTCAGCTTTCCCCTCTCCTTAATAAGGAGAGGGGTTAGGGGTGAGGTATATTTGATTTAAAATTTTTTTCTGCTAGGATAGGACACATGGCAACACTTGAATACAGCGAAATACGCGAAAAGAAAATAATCATTCACGATGATGAGCCCTGCGAAGTGGTAGAAAGCCATGTTGCTAGAACACAGCAAAGGAAACCCCAAAATCAGGTAAAACTGCGATCTTTAATCTCGGGCAAGGTCTTCCCTGCTACTTACCACGTTTCTGATAAAGCAGACGAAGCAGATATTGAAAAGAAAGAGGTTACTTTCCTTTATCACAACAAGGGTGAATATTGGTTCTGCGAATTGGGCAACAAAGCAAATAGATTTAAACTGGATGAGACACTTCTAGGCAACACCACAAAATTCTTGAAAGAAAATCAAGACGTCACCGCACTCGTCTGGGACAATGATGGTGAAGAAAAAACTATCGGGCTCAAACTGCCGGTCAAAATGACCTTCACCGTCAAAGAAGCTCCACCGGCTGTCCGCGGAGACACCTCCAAGGGAGGAAACAAAAATATAATTTTAGAAAATGGAGCGACTATTTCCACTCCGATGTTCGTGGGCGAAGGCGACAAAGTGGTAATCAACACCGAAACTGGCGAATACGTGGAAAGAGCATAAAAAAACTTCCGAAATATTTCGGAAGCTTTTAAAAAAATGGGAAACATTACCCTGTATAGGGAGGTGGGAGTGTTGATGGTTTTTCCATAACTATTATTCTTACAGCTCCAGTCCAGACGATGCCGAGAATAAATGCCAAGATGACACATAAAGCCCAGTTTGGCATTTCTAAATCAAACCACACATGGACTAAATTTAAAATCATCGCGGGGCAGAAGAGAAGATTATAAATCATAAGACCGGAAAGTTTATGTTTATCTTCATCATCTTCCATTGTATCCATTATCGTCAGGAGGTAAATTCCCCAACATAGTACCGCGGCTGTGGCGGCAATCAGAGACGGCAGCTGCCAATCGGGGCTAAATCTAAACGATATCCCTTTTAGGTAAAGGGGTTCAATGGCAATCACCATTACTACTATCGTAAAGCAGATGGGAGTGATTTTTTTCATGGGAGTATGATTTAAGGTTTAACAGTAAATATTTTTTTGTAGAACAAAAAAGCTACTAAATCATAGTAGCCCTCTTGTGTAAAAAGTCAAATAGTTTTATTTCGCGACAAATGGAAGAAGACCTAGAAAGCGGGCGCGTTTGACGGCTTCACTGAGCTGGCGTTGATTCTTAGAGGTAACGCCTGTGCGCTTGTGATTCATAATCTTGCCGTTTGGATTCAAGAATTTCTTGAGGATTTCTATATCCTTATAATCTATGTACTTTATGTTGTTTGATGAAAAATAATCTTGTCTCATATATATTTAAATAATTGTTAAAATGGAATGTCTTCTGGGTTAATATCTTCTTCTGGGTATTCTATCGTGTCGGACTCTTCAGGGGCTGATCCTTTTGAAACTGCATCCCCGCCTGCTCCACCTGTTGGAGCGCCTGTTCCTCTCGGCCCAAATTGAGTTCGGTCAGCGACAATCTCGGTGCGATATTTTTTATTTCCTTCTTTATCGTCCCAGCTCCTCGTCTGCATTCTACCTTCTACGAGCATTGAGCTCCCTTTTTTCATATATTGAGCCACAGTCTCAGCTTGCCTGCCAAAAACTACGACATTGTGGTAGTCCGCTGCTTCCTGCTTGGCGCCGTTTTTATCTTTCCAGACCCGATTCGTCGCAAGAGAAAAACTGCAAACTTTTATACCAGACGGCAAGGAGCGGAGCTCCGGGTCCCTTGTTAGATTTCCTATTACAATGGCTTTGTTTAAATACATAATTATATTGCTACCATAGCGTCAATTTCTTTATCAATTTCTTCTTTATTGATTGCCGGCGCCTCTTCCGTATCCCCACGCATTACTGGCGTTCTCTTTCGCATAGCGTCACCGCGTACAAATCTTTTTGCGGCGACAGTATTTTCACGCACAGTTTTCATTATTAAAAATCTTACAATCTTAGTATCAAGATCAAGCTTCTTTTTTAAATCTGTCACTTTGTCAGCATCCATCGCAAACTTTATCCAGCCAAAATAGGCAGTATTAAATTTATGTTTGACGTTAGCGATTACTTTCTCCATTGTGTAGGCAAGTTCAATGCTCTTTGGCATATCGTCCGCAATAAGCTCACCTTTTAGAGAGGAAATAAGATCCTTCAAATTGGTATATTCCACTGGAACATCTGCCCCATCAATCGCAGGCGACAAAAGATAACCCACTTCGTAAATACGGGCTTCCGATTCGGAATTATTGCCGTTATTATTAGCTTTTACTTCGCTTTCTGCCATGGGTTCCATATTAGCAGAAAGCCGTTAAAAAGCAAACCTTTATTTTAATCCACTTT
>JAHFNF010000023.1 GCA_023267515.1 Candidatus Nomurabacteria bacterium
GTGGGAGAACCCCATTTAATGTAAAATAGATATATGCTAGATTTATCAAAATTAGACCCTAAAGACCGTAGAAGACTAGAGAAACTAGCCAAGCTCGTTAAGAACGGCGACGTGGCAATTCTTGACCACCTTTTAGAAGTTGAAAATCGGATTGAAGACTTAAAACAAAATGTGCCTGACGTTCAAGCCGTCTTAGATTCTATTAAGGGTCAAGACGGTAAAACTCCAATCAAAGGTCAAGACTATTTTACAACTGACGAACTAGCTACTGTCGCTGACGCTATCTATGACCGAGTGCCTAAACCTCAAGATGGTGTGACCCCGATTGCCGGTCAAGATTATCCCACGAAACAAGAAATTGTTAGCTACATTGATAGTTTAATCTCTAAGATACCGAAACCAAAAGACGGTTTAACCCCAGTGGCGGGTATTGATTTTCCCTTACCAATTAGGGGTGAAACTGGTCTGACGGGACTATCAGGGATAGACGGTAAAGATGGCTCACCTGATACTCCACTCCAAGTAGCTGAAAAACTTAATACCCTGTCACAAGCGATTAAACAAGATGTGATTATCGGTTTACCTGATTTGGTGCGGAACTTTCAACATAGTTTGGGCTTTTCCCCAACGACGATTCTATTTTATCAAAGTGGAGTTTTGGTGGGACGAGCTAGCAATATCAATGTCATAGGCACTGTAACGGTCTCTGGTGATTTGGCGACGATTACGGCTGGTGGCGCTGGCACGCCGGGCGGTTTAACCACTCAAGTCCAGTTTAACGATGCTGGGAGCTTCGGTGGTGACGCCGGTTTTACTTATAGCAAGACCACGGACACGGTGACAGTCGTCCATCTAAAAACCGACTCAATCGTTAGCACGACCAACGACATTGTGCAGGCGCCCGAAGGTATTTTCGTTGATGATGACCGGAGTTTGGATTTTGGCGGCACCTACATGATCAGCACTAAGAGTTCAATCTATACTTCGGCTGATGTCTTCCACATTGCCGGTGGTAGTAATATCGGCACTGGTAACGGGATGGACATCTTAATCGAAACGGCCAATGGCACCGTCAACGGCAATATCCGGTTTGCTAATAACAATACGGAGGTCATGCGGATCACAAATCTATTGCTCGGTATCGGCACTGCGACACCAGTAAACCAGCTAGATATCCCGACTAACAATACTGATAACAGCATCATGCGTCTCGGTAATTTGGAGTTTTCCTCTTACGGCGTGAATAATTGCTGGTTTGGCACTAATGTCTACTACAGTAGCGGTTTTATTCATCGGGACGACGGCTATATGGGTTTGTTCTATTTTGCGAATGACGAGGGGCAGTTTAGATTTTTTGATACCCAAGTAGCAACGACTAACGATGGTGATGGGGTGTCGCAGTTAAAAATCAATCGGAGTGGTCAATTCGGGGTCGGAGCTGGCATTGTGAATAGTGTCGGCGATTTTACCGGTTCAGATTTTTTGGTTGATGTGGGTAAGGTGACGGTCTATAACACGATTAACACAGTGACAAATGGTGTGCCTTCTTTGTTTGCTCAATCAAATTTGACTACTCAACAGGCGGTCATTAACGCGACTACGATTTATGCTGTTCCTGCCGGTCACGCTGGGGTCTATCGGGTGGTGTGGGTCGCCACTATCACTCGGGTCGCTTCGACTTCCTCGGTCTTGGGGGGTACTAATGGATTCCAAGTTAAATACACCGATAACGATGACAGCGTGGTCAAGACCTCAATTGTTGGCAACTCGATTACCAGCGCGGCCAACACCACCGCCACTAGTATCAGTGGCAGTCTGATTGCCAACTGTAAAGCTTCAACCAATCTCCAGTTTTTGTTTGACTATACTTCGATTGGAGCAACCCCGATGCAGTATAATTTACATATCCGCGTCGAGGCGATATAATTTAATTATTACTAGTAAGTAACCTATATGGATATTACAAAAATGGATTTGAAGGAGTTAAAAGTTTTAGCCTATGACAACCTAGCCCAGATTCAAGCCTGTCAGGATAATTTGAAAGCAATCAATCACGAGATTAGTAAAAAAAGACTTCCGGTTAATGTCGAAGTTGATAAAATATGAAAAATACTTTAACTCGCTGGATAATCTGGTATGGGGTTATCATCCAGTTTATTTGGGGAAGCTTAATAACTCTTAGTCCTGACCCACTTAAAATCACGGCTTTGGGAACACTATATCGATTTGTTCCCGAGGGATTGAACTACCTTCTAGTAATCAGTGGTATTCTCGCCCTGTGGAGTTTATTAAGTAAAAATAAATATGCTTTCTTTGCTCTTATCCCCCAACAGATACTACTCTTAATGGCCGCCGGAAGTGCCCTTAATTCCATTCTTCTATCTTCTTACGCTGATGGAGTGCTCCACCCTCGTTTATTCATTGCCGCCGATCAAAGCCCCGCTATTCTGATCGCCATTCTCCATATTTTTGCTATCTTGGAGCTTTATAGCACTGGTTGGTTAAAGAAAATTACCAAATGAGTTTCGAACTTGCTATCCCAGTCGCGGCGGTTGTTATTTCTCTGGCAACTCTGATAATGACAGGGTTGAGTCTGCGCGGAAAAGCTAGCAAAGAGCATTTAACAGAAACTGATGAGCGGATCAAACAAATGATGTCAGAAATTTCTATTTTACAAAAAAGAATCGAGGAGTGTGAAAGAATCCGAAAAGAACTGTTTGACAATAACGTTGAGTTAATGAAAAAACTAATCAAAAAGAAATGAGCCAAATGAATAAAGCAGAAAATAAGCACGGAACAGGAGGGGTTAAAAGTCCATTAGACTTACGAGACCATAAATATCACAAGACTCCCATTGGGATGAGTTCAATCCCTTTTGATTGGAAACTTGGCTATAACGTTGAGCAAGATTTAGCCACCTATCTAAACCGGCCTAATTTTAAGTTACCAGTCAAGAATCAGAATGGGTCAGGATCATGTGGCGGTCAGGCCTTTGCCACCTATGAATCAGTCCAAGACGCGTTTGAAAAGGGCACTTTCACTGAAAAATCAGCCAAGGATATCTATTCCCAAGTCTATGTCCAAGGCGGTGGTTCGACTGGCCGTGATCTTTGCCGACTATTAGTTAATCAAGGGGCCTGTAAAGAGTCCTTAATCGTGTCCTATAGTCAAGGTCAACCACCCTCCGAGTCCTTTATGGAGTTACGGGAGCAAACAACTCAATCTATAAGCAATGCCTTAACTGCCAAAGGACAACGCTATGCGACAGTCTTAAAGGACATTGACCTATTGGCTCAAACGGTCAGGGACAATAAAGGTCTCATTCTCGGAGTAGACGGGGCTAACAATGGCACTTGGTTGTCGCCATTCCCCGCACCACCTCAACAAGTCGAATGGCGTCATTGGTTGTATTGTGGTGGGGCGCAAACAATAAACGGCGTAAAATATCTGAAGGTTCTTAATAGCTGGGGTTCGACTGTTGGTACTGCCGGTTGGCAGTGGTTGGGTGAATCCTACCTACCTCACTTTTTTGAAGCGTGGACTCTTTACGATGGTCTGCCCCAGACTAATCCCCAAGTTATCAACCTCCTCCAACAGCTTCTTGCGCTCTATCAACAATTGGTATTAAAATTAAAAGGTCGAGAATAGATTAGATATTAGATATTAGATATTAGACATTAGAAGATTAGATAATAGACTATGGATGAAACTAAAACCACCGAGGGAGTAGAAGACGTTGAGATTGTCGAACCGGAAGAGGAAGAGGAAGAAGAAAGTCCTGAAGAAGACCTTGTTTAATTACTAGACATTAGAAGATTAGATAATAGATATTAGACACTAGATATTAGAAATATGACTAAATCAATTTTTGCCTCCAAGACCCTGTGGTTCAATGGCATTACTATCCTGTTTGCCGTTGTCACCTATTTTGGCTGGGCTCCCGACGCTTCGCTCGTCGCCAATACCAGTAAACTCTTAGTGACTCTGGCTCCAGTTCTGAACTTTGGTTTGCGCTTTTGGACAACTAAACCCGTTTCGCTCTAACCTAAACGACAGCCCTAATGGGCTGTGGTGTGGGCTTGAGCTGGTAACCCAGTAACCCAAATGTTCTTTTTAAGGAGGTCTCTATGGCTGACAAAGTGTCTGGTGATTTGATGTTACCTTTCTCGCGAAAGGAGGTGATCCCCTATATCTCTCCTTACGAGGAGATTGACGGCCTACTGCTTAATCTAGCAGCCGCCGCCGCTCGCTTACCCCAAGACAATCGTTTGCGCAACAAGATTTTGGCATTCGTCACCCCGACGCTGGCAATCGTGGAGCATTCACTCCCCGATACTCCACTCGTGAGTGACGAGTGCCAGTAAGCTACGCCACAGGCGAGTAAACCTCCAATCCCGCTACCTGCGGGACCCTCCGACGGCTGGGGTTTGCTTCTCCCCAGCCGTTTTTTGTGTTAAGATAAGTGTCCGTTAGTTCCCCGTCTGGCAATACCAAAGGGGCTCTCGTCGAGCCACTTCAAGGATGAGAACCGAGAGTCCGGATAATTACAAACTTATAAAATACTTACTTTGTTTAACTCTTTTAATCTGGTTATTCCCTCAAGTCGTTATCGGCCCCACCTACGCGCAAATTGACGCTCTTACCCCCATGACTGGGGTAGATAGTCGTCTTTTGCTTAAACTCTCGTTTAACGCGTCACCAGAGGCCAATAAAGCCATGTTGGAGGGTGGGACTGACCCACCGCTGAGTCAGATTAAGGACTGGATTGTAAAATGGTCTAAATTCTATGGGGTGGATACTAATTTGTCATTGGAAGTGGCAAGGTGCGAGTCTGGGTTCAAACCTAGCGCACTTGGCGACGGGGGAATGGCCTACGGCGTTTACCAATTTTGGCCTTCCACTTTCGACCTCTTCGCTCAAGAATTGGGGGAGAAACTGGACTACCATTCCGTGGAGGATGGAATCAAATTAGCGAACTGGGGTCTGGCTCACGGCAAAGAATCCCACTGGAGTTGTTTTGCCCGAGTAGTATAATAGGGGCGGGAGTAGGTTATTACGACCAATCACTTACTCTTGCTCATAGTTTTGGTGAAACAAAAGCTTGCCCTTCGGGGCGAGTTTTTGTATTATAAAAGCACAAGTCATTTAACTAGCCGTAGTGACAATGACTCGGAAAAGGCAAACTGTCGGGTCAGCCCTTTTCTTAAAGTAGGGTTCGCCCTCTTTGCTTAAAAAGCGAAGTTACCCGCTCTGGCCTCAAACATCCGAACGGCCGGATTGGTCAGAGGATTAAATCCACAAACGCTGGCTTACAAGGCCAGTTTTTGTTACTTATCCACAGAATGTTATTTTGACTTTAATTAGGCTCTGGTATAGTTATGGTAATGGTTAAAAGTAATTTCACTGTAAATGTAGAACAGCACCTGAATCTTTCGGGGATTGCTCTACTTTTAACCAGTAGCAAGAGTCCCGCCCGTTAAACGGCGGGATTTTTGTGTGTCATAGACGCTGGGGGGCTTATAGTTGGAGCGTCTCTAAAATACGCCAACACGCTCGGCGACCACGCTGTAAATGGTAATGGCTCGGGGGAATAAGTGTGGCGCTCTCTCAACTCATTTTTCCTTAATCGGACTATGGGGGAGGGGGGTGCTACAAATGGTCTCGAAAGAATTAAGTAATTAATACAATGCAATAAACCCAACTATGAGATATGGGAATTTAAGAAACTACAAAAAGCATTTGAGATTCAAAAAAGATTTTAAGAATCCGGCCGAGCAAGAGTTCAAAAAAATGTGCGAAAAGTTCACTGTCAATTTTATTCGCAAGGGCTATCCCGATTTTATAATTCTTGACCAAGTAGGAGAAATAGTTGGATTTGTTGAGGTGAAACCTAATAAAGAATCCAAATTGAGACCAACCCAGTTGCGATTCGAGAGATTTTGTATTCGGCATAATATTCCTTTCTTTTTGTGGACACCAGAAACTGATGGAAAATTACTGGAGAATTTTTTAGGCCAGCATAGCAATGAAACCCCTAACTAACTTCTTACAAGTTCTCAAACCCAAAGCTCATAGTGAGCGCGCCGAACTCCTTGGTGAACTATTTATTTACCTAGAATCCGAATGGCGTGGTCTCAAACCTTTAACGATAAAATACCTAGCTTTTAGAACCTCCCACTTAGAAGTAAAGGATTTAAGGTATTTATTATCCATTTCGCGCGACTCACGGAACTTTGGTAAAACCTTTTGGGGAGCGCTCAAGCCAAGAGTATGAACTGGCTCATTCGTCTTTTAACTTACTTTACTAAACCCTTAAATGGGAATCCTGACGAATGGCTAGAAAGGCCGTGGCCTCGTGACCCTAATTGGCGTGACTTCAACTGCGGTTCCTGTCGTGGACTTTATCGGGTCAAAGACAAAGAGTTTGAGATCCTTGCCGTTCAGAACACCCAAAAGAATAAGCATTTTGATAAAGTCTTAGATTGGTTCAATCGTTCCGCCCAGAGAGACAAAATGACGATTAGCTTTTTAGAGATTGAAAACCCTAAATTAAGAACTAAACTAGAAAGACTCGGTTACACGGGTAACCAAACTAAAATGAGTTTATAAGAATGAAAAGTCTTTTAAGTAAAAATTATAAATTTATCCAATTAAGTGAAAAACCAGTTCACGCTGAACTTGGAGGTTTTAAGATATACCACAGAAAAGAAACGGAGCGAGAATACCCAATTGTTTATACTGACCTAGTCGCTGGGAAATTAAGATATTATCTAAATAAACTTCCGAAAGAAATCAGAACTTCTATTTGGAAATTGGAAATAAGACAAGGAGACTCGTGGTTTAATACCCCCCTAATAGACAATAATTTATAAGTTTATATTGGAACTAAACTATTATGAACACGCTCGCTCGCTGTCCTAATGACCACCACGCTTACTGGTTAGAATTAGGCTGTGACTTTTGTAGTGGCCAGAAGATTGAATACGAACCGATTATCCCTTTTTTCCACTGTCACAACTGTGGTGACCGTCTTCCTATCCATCGGCGAATCTTCTGTGACTCCCACTGTTATGTTCACTACAAAGGTAAATACCAAGCCAGTTATCGGCTAAGAAAGCGGTTAGATAATGAATAAAAGTTATCCACACCCCATTACTTGACTACTAGCCACTAATAGATTAGACTAGGGTTAGTCGGTCGTTGAGCGGGGGGAGAAAGTGCTAAAAGTCAGGACGGTTTGGTCATTGACAATTAGGGAGAGAAAATAACAATAAAAAATATGCCAACAAAATTGAGTTTGAAAGATCGGCGGATGTTTGCAAGAATGTTGGGAAACAATGCAGATCGTATCTTGTCCGCATTATCTAGCTCTTATTGTGAAGCAGATGACAAAGAGTTCAAAGGCGACTTCGGTATTAGCATTAAGGAAATGACAAAGGTTGTTGAAAATGTGATTAACTACTTCAACAACTAGCACGGCCATCTTCGGAGGGACACCCCGATGGCGGTGCGTGTCTCCGAAGCCAATAATAAAATGAAACAGAATTTAGCTTCAATGAGACGGTGGTTAAGATTATGTATTAAGTGTGGCAAAGAAGTTTCTAGGAAAAAGCACCCGAACAGTCTTTTGTGTCACCAATGTTTAGTTAAAAAATAAATTATCAGCTCTCTCCCTAATTGCCAGTGACTAGACCTATCCTGAACCTTTAGGATTGATTGCTTCTCCCGCCCAGCGACTGATTAAAAAGGTCGAGAAGACTAGACACTAGAGATTAGATTTTAGACACTAGATTTTAGACAAATGGAAATTAACCAAGAAGATCGCAGTGTGAAGATTACGGCTCCAGCCTACACTCACTTGGCTTTGCGGAGCCTCTACGAGAAAAAGAGCATTAAAGGTTTGATTGACGAATTAGTAAAGGAAGATAAAAAAACCACCAACTATGACAAATTATCAAAATAGTCTAAGTAAGATTTTAACTGTCCTATTTGTCCTTGGCGTATTTATTCTAGCCGCCCATTGGGATTATCAATTCTTAATGTCTTAAATGGAAGAATATATCACCCTAAACGACGAACAGCGTCAGGCCGAGCAAAAGGAAAAAGACGAGACAGAAAAACACTATGACTAAATTAAAAGTAAAACACTTAGGGGGAGTAAATGAAATTGCTATAAATTCCATTCCTTGTTGGAGTTGTGGTGAGAAAGATGACCCACGGGTGATGTTTGAACACCCCGCAGGAATGACTTGTCAGGGGTGCGCTGACCACTTAGGACAGACGAGAAATTACAATTACTATGACTAATATCACTAATTTAGTAATCAACCAATATCCTTCCGACGGTGGACGAGACATTGTGCTCTCTAAAGTCAAGAAGTTTTATCAAAACCCCTCGGTCTCACGGGCGCAAGAACTAGAGAACTTAGTCGAGGGGATAAGTCCTGACGTCGAGGAGAACCCTAATGGTGGAAGAAACCATGATTGATTATCACAACACCCCAAATCAAAACCGCCGTAAGACTTGGAATTACCGCGAGTGGGCTTTGAGAAACCTAGAATGGCTTGGAAACAATTTGTGGTCACCAAAAGACAATTATCAGGAATTAAATAAACAAAATGGCAAAGTATCTAGTAAAATTCAGTGAGGAAACCCAATCAAAAGCTGGTGTAGCTTATAAGCACGGCCTTTTAGAAGCCGAGGATAACAAGCAGATAGGCTTCCTAGCGTTCAAAAAGGGCTATCAGAGCTACGATTCTATCCAAGTTGGCGCTTTCATTGATTGTGAGCTAAAACCCACCAAGGAGGGCGATAAATGGTTTGTGAACGACATTAAAAGTAATTTAGGAACTAGACCTAACTGGGCGAAAACTCCTAGTAACATTGCCAAAGCCCAAGATCGCAAAGAGGAAATGATTAAGGGGGCGCAAGAACGTAAAGACGCTTCCATTGCATTTTTCAACTCTACCAATAGTGCAATTCAAGTCACTGCCCAGAAAACTTACTCTAATGACTTTGAAAGGCAACAGGATTTAATCGTTTGGCGTAACTGGTTTCTGTCCGAGTGGAGTAATTACGAAGCTCAACCTAAAGGGGTATAATATGTTACAATTAAAGGGTGAAACAAACTCCCCTAAGGAAGAAAGGGAAACAGAAAATCTCTCTAATTCAAAGGAAACTATGGAACGAGTGCAAGCGGATAATCCGAGCCAGATATAGCAATCAGTGTTACACCTGTTTAGATAAGGGTTTAGTGGGCAGTAATTGGCAAACAGGTCACTTAATCGCCAAAGCATCACTTGGAGCTTATCTCAAATATGACCTTAGATTACTTCGGCCCCAATGCGCACGGTGTAATTTATGGGAAGGAGGGCAGGGCGCGCTATTCATTACGAGGATGAGAAAGATTGAAGGAGATGAGTATGTGGATAAGATTCTTAAAGATCGGAGTATCACAGTGAAAGCCTACGACCATTACTTAGAACTCTTAGAACGATATACCAAATTACACCATTGACAATAAATGACTATTTGATATACTTGGCTAATGAAGAAGTGTGTTAAATGCAAGGTCGAAAAAAATGATGATGAGTTCCACAAAGATAGACTCAGGCCAGATGGATTATTCCCTTATTGTCGTGCTTGCCGAGGATGCAAAAAATTAGAGAAGCACTTGAATAAGACGCGACAGGGTTATCTTCGGTGGGGCGCTGTCTGGCATCATCGCTTTGTTATTGAACAGGCATTAGGGAGAAAACTTGGTCGTTATGAGGTTGTCCATCATAAAAACGGAATCAGGGATGACAATAGGCTTGAAAACTTGGAGGTAATGAGTCTTGGAGACCACAGTCGTCACCATCAGAGCTATAAGGATGCTTGGAAGTTCGTTAAATCAAAAAAGTTTAACTGCCAGATTTGTGGGCTGGTATTTGAGTCAAAACATTATGCCGCCAAGTATTGTTCTCCCCACTGTGTCTATCAAGCCAACAAAGAATACGTTAAAAGTTGGAAACTTAAAAAATTAAAA
>JAHFNF010000024.1 GCA_023267515.1 Candidatus Nomurabacteria bacterium
TAATAAAAGCTTTAAAGAGCGAAGAGTTTCTGCGCATTCGCATCGGCATCGCGCCTTCTACTCCGTCTGGCAAAACCAGAAAGCCAAAAGGGGAGAAAGCAGTAATTAATTTTATTCTTGGCGAATTCAAAAAGCCAGAACTTCAAGAGCTCAAAAAAATCTCCAAAAAAGTCGCCGAAGCGATTGAAACGATCTTTACCGAGTCAAAAGAAAAAGCCATGAGTTTGTATAATAACTAGCTTTTGCACATGTCTGACATGTGCAAACTTAACAGAATTTGCTAAAATACTTAAATGGCTTACCGCAAAGTCCCATTTGTTGAAAAAGAATATTTTCATCTATATAGCCGAGGTAATAGTAAACAGAAGATTTTCCTAGACAAGAAAGATTATCAGCATTTTGTGAAACTTTTATATCTCTGCAATACTCAAAAAAATTTTAAATTCAGAGACGATATTGTTCGAGCTAATATAGATGCTTTCGATTTTGATCGAGGCATTTTGGTGGTTTCTGTCGGGGCGTGGGTTTTAATGCCTAATCACTTTCATATTTACTTAACTATAAATCCAAATCTGCACATGTCTGACTTGGGCAAAAATAATAGAAATTTAATTTCTGAATTTATGCGGAAGCTTTTAACTTCGTATACTAAATATTTCAATACAAAATACGGTCGCACAGGTGGTTTATTTGAAAGTGTTTTTAAATCAGAACATGTTAAAACTGATAATCATGCGAAGTATCTTTTTTCGTACATACATTTGAATCCAATAAAATTAATTCAATCCGACTGGAAAGAAAATGGAATAAAGAATGTTAAAAAAGCACTACTTTACCTCCACGATTATAAATGGAGCAGTTACCCTGACCATAGGGGACTTACTAGAAAAGAAAATAATATTTTACAAATAAAAGATTTTCCTGAATACTTTAAAAATACCTCAGATTTTAACAAAGAGATTTTAGAATGGCTTAATTTTGCACATGTCTGACATGTGCAAAATTTGAAAATCAAGGCTTGACATTTTATACATTCTGACTAATATCTTTCATATATAGAAAGTTGGTTCTTTCAGGTAATGGCCATAGGGTACCGATAGCCCTTGCACGCACTGGCGCGGTTGAATACCGTTCAAAGTTCCGATCATATCTCTTCGAAAAAAAGGGAGTGTGTTGTTCCAAAGCTAGGAATGACAAGGAATAATGAGAAAAAAGCCATCCTTACCACAAGGATAACACTTGGGACAAAGATGATTCAGAATAAGTTCCTTCAAGTCTTGAATTTAAACCATCTTTTGGTGACGCTTGTTTTGCTAATGATCACGTTTGTTAATGTTTGGTGGTGTGTTCGAACCAAACCTCTTGAATTGTCGGAGCAGGATACTCATCGGTTTCCCTGCCAGAAGTGCTATTTCAACACCGAACGACAGCAGATGTAATGTCTGTATAACTGGCCTTATTAGCGTGGTAAATAAGTTGACACGCTTATCAGTGTCTTGACCCATTGTCCCCATCCGTAATTAATCACGGATGGGGACTTTCTTTTTTTATTTCTTCTCCTCAAGATAAGTCAGAGTCATGCGATGGTCTTTTATTTCAAACAGAGTGATTTGAAAGCTATAAGTTTTGCCGAGTTCTAGGCTTTCGCGGAGCTTTGCTTCCGAGCCAAAGGTAGAGTTGTGCACGAGGCCAGCAACACCTTCTTTAATAGAAACCAATGCGCCGTGCTTGTTGTATTTAATGACGACGCCTTTAATGATGTCACCCTTTTTCAGTTTGCCTTCAAACTCTTTCCAAGGATTTTCTTTGAGTGCTTTGATGGAGAGGGAAATCTTGCCGTCTTTTATTTCAATGATCTTGGCGCGGATTTTATCGCCCACTTTAAACATTGTGCGTGGGTCGTCCACTAGGCCCCAATCCAGCTCGGAAATATGCACGAGGCCTTCCAATCCTTCTTCCAGTTTTAAGAATACTCCAAAGTCTACCAGCCCAGCGATAGTGCAATCCACTTCTTCGCCTATAGTATACTTGCTGACGATTTCTTTCTTCTCTTCTGGATTATTTTCCTTTTCAGAGAAAATAAGTTTCCCTTCTTTTGGCAAAGTGGAAATAATCATAACGGAAATTTTCGTGCCGATAAGTTTCTTCAACTCTTTCAGGATTTTATCTTTATCAGAATCTTCCACGCGCGGATAATGCTCCGGCTTCAATTGGGAGGCTGGCAAAAATCCGGCAATGCCTTGCCACTCTAAAATAAGTCCGCCTTTGTTTGCATCCTTTACTTCCAAATCCATCACCACTTTGCCTTTGATGGCTTTTTCTGCGTCAGACCAGATGAGCGCTTGCTTTGCTTCTTTGAGCGAGAGCTCAATGTAGCCATCTTCGTTTTCCGCTTCTACAACCTTCGCTTTGATAGTGTCGCCTAGGCTTATCTTTTTGATGATATCCTTGGCATTCATAAACTCTCGGCCGTAAATAATGCCGGTGCCAAATGGCGCCAAGTCAATATATACGGAAGACTTCTGAATGAGGATTACTGGACCTTCTACCAGGCTTTCAACCTCTGGGCGATTCATGCTCTTATCAAGCATCTTTTTTAAAGGTGAATCTATCTCTATTTCGTCGTTTTTTGTAATCATAACAAATTAAAAATCCGCTCAAAAAGCGGACTGTAGGTTCTAGGTGTCTTGGGCAGGGGCCCCAAGGTGTTATCCCAAATCCTGCTTTTAATAAGCTCATACTACTACAAACAGTTAAAAATGCAAGTGCTAAAATCACCCAAAAATGCTATACTGTATATATGATAATCACGTATTTCGGCAAGCAGTTTTTCAAGATTGGACAGGGTGAAATGACTCTTGCTTTCAATCCTATAAGTAAAGAATCAAAATTGGGCGCTAGCGCGAAATTTGGCGCGGATATCGCGCTCGTCACTACAAATACCCCAGACTTCAATGGAGTGTCTCAGCTTTCACACGGCGAGCGGGAACCATTTATAATAAATGGTCCTGGGGATTATGAAGTAAAAGAAATTTTTATTAAAGGGGTGAACTCCGAGGCAAGCCAAGGAAATAAAAAATATATAAACACTATTTATTCTTTATCCGTAGATAATATCAATATTGCTTTTCTTGGCGCCTTGTCCAATGCGGAGCTTTCCAAAGAAGCGCGCGAAAGCATAGATGGGCCAGACATTGTTTTTATTCCTGTCGGAGGCGAAAATGTATTATCGCCAAAAGTTGCCGCCAAGCTGGCGATGTCTCTTGAACCAAAAGTTATTATACCAATGGATTACGATAACGCGTCACTGAAAGCCTTTCTCAAAGAAATAGGTGAAGAAAAAGCCGAAGCAGTGGACAAACTGACTCTCAAACGAAAAGATTTAGAGGGTAAAGAAGGGGAAGTGGTCGTGTTAAAAACAGTTTAATTTTTTAATTATGAAAACAATTTTGAAAAAATTGAGAGGACAACCAGAAGAAGTAAGAATTCAAATACTGCACATTTTAACTTTAGCCTCGGCGGTGGTATTAATACTGCTCTGGGTTGTATCTTTAAGTAAGACTATTACCAGTAAAGACACCGAAGAAGCGCTCCAAAAAGATTTACAACCATTTTCAGTCTTACAAAAAAACTTAGTCGGCAATTCAAGTAGCGCCAACACTTTACCCAAAAATACAAATTAGTAGTTTATGAAGAAAAAAGACGAACCAATTCCAAATAAAGAAAGAACAAATGGGATAATCCCAGTCAATGTGGTGACCGAGATGAAGGAGTCTTACTTGGCTTATGCTATGTCCGTCATTACCGCTCGCGCCTTGCCGGATGTCCGCGATGGTTTGAAACCGGTGCATCGCAGGATTTTATTTGCCATGAATGAAATGGGGCTGACTTCCGCGTCTCGTTTCCGCAAGTCCGCAGCAGTAGTCGGAGATGTGCTCGGAAAATATCATCCACATGGAGATGTGGCCGTTTATGACTCAATGGTAGGTATGGCACAAGAATTTTCTTATCGCTATCCGCTTATTTTAGGGCAGGGAAACTTTGGTTCAATAGACGGGGACAATGCTGCAGCTATGCGTTATACCGAAGCAAAAATGTCCAAGATTTCGGCGGAACTTTTGCGTGATTTAGAAAAAGAAACGGTGGATTACCGTCCAAACTATGATCAGACCCGCAAAGAGCCGATTGTTCTTCCGTCTGCTGTGCCGGCGCTTTTATTGAATGGAACTCTCGGTATCGCTGTCGGTATGGCGACAAACATTCCATCCCATAATTTAGGTGAAGTGATGGATGCGACGATTCACTTAATTGAAAATGAAGATGCGACGACCGAAGACTTGTTGCAATTTATCAAAGGACCGGATTTCCCAACGGGAGGACTCGCTTACGGCTATAAAGATATGCTTCACGCATATTCCACTGGGCGGGGCGGAGTTGTTTGTCGGGGCGAAGCGGAAATCACTGAGCAAAAAAGTGGAAACTTTCAAATAATTATCACTTCCATTCCTTTTCGGGTGAACAAAGCAAATTTGATAATGGCGATTGCTGAGCTCGTGCAAGAGAAAAAATTAGATGGCATCAAAGGACTGCGTGATGAGTCTACTAAGGATATTCGCGTGGTGATTGACCTTAAATCTGGTGCGCATCCGGAAAAAGTGCTGAACTATATTTATAAAAATACACAGCTGGAACAGAATTTTAATTTCAATATGGTGGCGCTGGTGGATGGTGTGCCACAAACTCTATCACTCAAATCAATTCTTTCGGAATTTATTTCTCACAGGCGGGAAGTGGTCAAGCGCCGAAGTCAATATGACCTACGAAAAGCGGAAGAGCGCGAGCATATATTACTGGGCTTGAAAAAAGCGCTTGATTTTATAGACAAGGTGGTAAAAATAATTCGTGGATCAAAAGATGGCGCTACCGCGAAAGTATCTTTGATGAAAGAATTTAAATTCTCAGATTTGCAAGCGCAAGCGATTCTTGATATGCGCTTGGTCAAGCTCGCAAATTTGGAGCGCAAACTGGTGGAAGAGGAACTCAAAGAACGCCAAGCATTTATCAAAGAGACGAAAGAGCTTTTAGCTAGCCCAAAGAAAATGATGAAAGTGATCGGCGAAGAATTGAAGGAAATTAAAGAAAAATATTCCGACGAGCGCCGTACGAAAATAATAAAAGGTGGAATAAAAGAAATTTCAGATGAAGATTTGATACCAGATAAGGAAACAATGCTGGTGTTTACCGCGGGCGGATATGTTAAACGCACCGATCCATCCGAGTATCGCTCGCAGAAGCGCGGGGGAGTCGGCGTGGTAGATCTTGAAACAAAAGAAGAAGATTTTGTGACGATGCTCTCATCCGGCTCTACACACAGCGACTTACTTTTCTTTACTAATTTAGGCAAGGCATACCAGATGAAAATGTATGATATTCCGGAAGGGCGTCGTGCTACAAAAGGAAAATCAATTATGAATTTCCTTTCGCTTTCCGGCGAAGAAAAAGTGACTTCAATTTTGACAATGCCGAAAGAAATCAAGAAGTCTCCGATATCTTTGATGCTCGTCACCAAAAATGGCACGGCGAAAAAAATGTCTGGCGATGCGTTTAAAGATGTACGCCGAAGCGGAATAATTTCTATCCGATTAGATAAGGGTGATCAGCTTGCTTCTGCGCTTCTTGTAGATAAAGGGGATGAGGTGATGATCGCTACTACTAATGGACAATCAATAAGATTCAAAGAATCAGACATCCGCGAAATGGGGCGCACCGCTGGTGGAGTGCGAGGTATCAAGCTTTCCAAAGCGGATGAAGTGATAGGAGTGGATGTAATAAAAAAAGAAAATACAACAGAAGGAGCCTTTCTCTCAATGAGCGCAAACGGCCTCGGCAAGAAGACAAAACTTTCTGAATACAAAGTGCAAAAGCGCGGAGGCTCGGGTATTAAGACGGCTAAAATCAACGCAAAAACTGGCAAATTGATAGTTTCCAAGGTTTTAACAGGCGAGGAAGAAGAGCTCATCGCAATGTCTAAAAAAGGCCAAGTCATTCGCACCGCGCTCAAAGATATTCCGTCTCTCGGCCGACAGACTCAAGGAGTGACCATAATGCGCCTCCGCCCCGGCGACGGCATCGCCTCTTTAGCCTGCGCGTAGTATAAAAAGTTTGTTAAAATGCTATAATTAATATATGTTTGCTGATCCGGTAAAAATTTTGCAAAACTTTGGTATTGCCGAGTCTATGATCATAGTAGACCTTGGAGCCGGGTCAGGTTTTTATTCGCTAGCGGCGGCAAAAATGGCGCCAACTGGCAAAGTTTATGCCGTTGAAGTGCAGAAAGATTTTCTAACAACCTTAAAAACAAAAGCGCAAACTGAGCATTTAAACAACATTGAAGGAATTTGGGGAGATATTGAAAAAATTGGCGGGACAAAATTGGCGGACGGGGTGGCTGATGTAGCTATCGTTTCTAATGTTTTATTTTTATCCTTGAGTAAAAAAAAATTACTAGAAGAAACGTGGCGGATTTTAAAGCGTGGTGGCCGAGTACTCTTTATTGATTGGTCAGATAGTTCTTCCACTCTTGGTCCAAAGTCGGACAGAGTTTTACTGCCTGATAAAGCGAGAGGACTTTTTGAGACTGAGAAATTTATATATGATCGCGATATTCCCGCTGGGGCGCACCATTATGGTATGATATTTAAAAAGATATGAATAAAACAGGAAATTTTCAGCTCATAGTTTTAATCGTCTTTATTGTAGGCGCCGTCTTTGGCATTTTGGTGTTTTCGGGTCTTATCAACATTGGCAACAAGAGTAGCACGGTCGTGCAAGGTAGCGCAGTACTTTGGGGAACAGTAAAATTTACATCTATTGCTCCTGCTTTGGAGACTTTTTCTTTAGCTAATCCAACTTTAAATGTGCAGTATGTGGAAAAAAATCCTCTGACTTTTGATCAAGAATTATTAGAAGCTCTCGCCGAAGGTAAAGGACCCGATATGTTTATTTTGCCGGATGATTTGATCGTGCATTATCGGAATAAGATTATGCCGATACCATTTGCTAGTTTTCCCGAGGCATCTTTTCGTAGCTCCTTTGCCGGAGCTGGGGAAATTTATTTAAACAGTACAGGGGTGCTCGCTTTGCCTTTAGCGATAGATCCGCTAGTCCTTTATTATAGTCGGAGCGCTTTTGACGCCGCGGGGATAATTAATCCACCAGTTTATTGGAATGATATGCAAAACATAGTGTCCCTCCTCACCCAGAAAAATCAAGATGGAAAAATAGTAAAAAGCGCGGTAGCCCTGGGGCAGTTTTCAAATATTTTACACGCGAAAGATATTATTTCAATGCTTTTTATGCAAGCGGGCAGTCCGATAGTTATCCTAAATGGAGATTCCCTCTCTTCCGCTCTAACCGATAGCAATCTTTCAACCCAGGCGGTGGATCTCGGCCCGATTCTAAGTTTCTACACCAGTTTTGCTGATCCACTGAGCGCTCTGTATTCTTGGAATAGATCGTTAGCAAACTCTCGTGATTCTTTTAGCGCGGACAAGCTGGCGCTTTACTTTGGATATGGTAGCGAACTTGGACTTATCACAGCCAAAAATCCAAATCAAAATTTTTATATTGCTCCGGTGCCCCAGATAAAAAATTCCAATTTTAAACTGACCTTTGGGCACACTTACGGCATAGCTATTTCCGCTTATACTAAAAATCAGGCTGTGGCCTTCACTGTGGCAGGTCTTTTAGCGAACGGAGATTTTGCAAAGGATTTTGCCAATGCGCTCCTTATCGCGCCAGCTAGACGGGATTTACTAGCCACCAAACCCACTGATGCTTATTTCCCAGTCTTTTATGACTCCGCTCTTTTTGCTCGCTCTTGGCTGGATCCTGCGCCGGCGGAAACTGATGCGATATTCCAGCGAATGGTGGAAAATGTTTTATCCAATAATTTATCGGCCGAAAACTCCATCGGCGACGCTGCTTCTAAATTACAGCTTCTTTTGACAAAATAATTTATGAAAAATTTTACAAAAAAAATAATTCTGACTGCCGTATTCATTTTAGTAACTTTTTTTTCATTTCATCACTTTGTTTTAGCGGGTCCTATTGTTAATACGTCAAACATAGGTTCAACTTCGGTTACTCTCTCTGCTTCTGGGCTTAGCGACAACACAGTATATAGTTTTCAAATCACTAACCAGACCACCTTTGCATCTGATACGGTGACATTTACCACTCCTAATATGATTTTCACACATACGTCCAACTTGATAGGCCTCAGCCCCAATACCCAATTTATGGTCGCCTTAACACACAATGCCATCGCGGAGAGTGTAATTTATTTTACTACTTTACCGCTAAATACAGAATCTCTTTCAGTCACTAGTCAAACCACCAACTCCGTTACCTTAAAAGCGGAAGGTTTAAATATTGGAGAAGATTATCAAATCAGCATTTGGACCACTAGCAATGTTTTTCAATTTTCCTGGGATCTAAACAATGTTGCGAGCAATTCCATCACCACTACTTCACCTAGTACCAATCCGATTCCGGCTGGCACTTACGTAGCAAAGCTTGATAATCAGGCCTCTCAGCTTGTCGCTACCAGCGCTCCTTTTACGATCTCGGCAGTGCTTACTGTCACCGCTCAGACTGCCACCTCTGTCACTCTCCAAGCAGTCGGTCTCACGGTGGGGGAAGATTATCGCATCAATATTTTTACCGCTGCTAATGTTTTACAATTTGGCTGGGATATAAATAATGCTTCCAATATTTCTGTCACCTCCACTTCACCTTCCACTAATCCGTTATCTCCTGGTTCGTATGTGGCAAAACTTTTAGAAGTGGTGCCACCACAGATTATTGCCACAAGCGCCTCCTTTACTATTACCACTTCTACGCCTCTTCCAAATCCAACGCCAGCACCAGTTCCTTCGCCACCGGCGCCTGCCCAGGTTCCAAACTCTAATCCCACCCCAAACTCTAACCCTAATAACCAATCTTCAAATATTGTGCCTTGTGGTACAGAAAGGGAAACGCCGACTCCGCCAGACGTTGTCGGCAAGATAAAAAATCCTTGTGACTTTAAATATTTTCTTAAACTGGTGAATAATGTCGTGCGATTTATACTCTTCAAGTTGGCGGTACCACTGGCGGCTATAATGTTTTGCTATGCTGGGTTCTTGCTGCTTACCGCTGGCGGAGAGAGCGCTCACGCCAAGGAGAAGGCGAAAAAAATATTATGGGGAGCGGTGAAAGGGCTCGTTTTAGCCGCCGCCGCTTGGCTTATTATTAGTCTAATACTAACTACCCTTGGCTATGATGGATCTTGGATAGGTTTTTAATCTGATGTATAATATATTTATGTTTAAGAAAAAGTTGTTTACATTCTTGCTAGTCGCAGCAGTTTTTTTGACGCCGGCTATCCCTCTTGTGCAAGCAGCCATAGGTCACGAATGTGACCCAAATAAAGAAGTGTGTAACCCTATAAACTCAAACACTATCAACGAATTCATAAAAAAGATTTTAGAGGGAGCAATAAAGATTGGTATCCCGATTATCGCCTTGGCGATCATCTACTGCGGTTTTCTTTTTGTGGCCGCTCGGGGAAATTCGGAGAAGTTAAAAAAAGCAAAAGACGCTATCACATACACCCTTATCGGCGCGGCTATTTTATTGGGCGCTTGGGCGCTAGCGCAGCTCATATCGGAGACGGTATTATCACTATGATCAGCAATTGGCTAAAAAATTATAACGGGCTGTTTGCCGCTTGTGCGCTGGCCAATAATCCAAAATTTATTGATCTTTCAAATTATGTGGTCTGCATCATAAGCTCTTCGGTAGTTCCGTTTATATTCGCCTTAGCCACGATGATTTTTATTTGGGGAGTGGCGCAATACATAATGGGAGCGAATGAAGAGGCAAAGCGGGAAAAAGGCAAGCAATTTATGATCTGGGGGATTGTGGCGCTCACGGTGATGGTCTCTGTCTGGGGCTTGGTCAG
>JAHFNF010000056.1 GCA_023267515.1 Candidatus Nomurabacteria bacterium
ACTGGCAGATTTCATTTTTGGTGCTTCACCCTTAATTATACGCTTTATTTCTGGGGTTAGTCTAATTCCTTGTTGAACTGTAGTTTTAATTGGTGAAGCATCAAAAGTAACTTTTGCACTTTCTACTGTTTGTTGGTCGTTTAACCCACTTTTTTTATAAGCATTCCACCACCTTTTTGTATAGGCCTTGAACTCTCCATTTTTTAGAACATCTGTAATTATCCAGTATTCTGGGTCGTTTGCTTTTCTTATCAATTTATCAACAGCTAAGTCTTTAGGTTCTAACTTTTTTACTAGGGTTCCATCGGGCTTTATGAGATTAAAGCTCGTTTGCCTTTTTTCTATCGGCAACCCCAAATCCAATACCTCCACCTTTGCGCTAGTGAGGTCTTTGACTATGTTGCCTATCTGTTTGTCGTAGAGGTTGTTAGCCCATTCACCACCAAACTTTAGACCTTCACCAGAGAGTTTGCCTGTTTCTTTTTCCATTATCTTATCTGCAAGACCTTTGCCGAGGACCTCGTCTAGTTTTTTACCTTGCCAATCTCCTTTTGTTGAATCTTTTATTTTCCCAGTTTTGTCTAAAGTAATTTCAATATTATCACCACTCTTTACTTTTAATTCAACGGTTTTATTTCCAAGTTTTGTAGTATCAGGATTGTACCAATTCGCCTCGTCTAAATGTGTCGCCAAGTTATACCTCGCACTTGTTTGTTCTCCGTTTATCCAAGCGAAGTATTCTGATTTGTTATTTACTGCTTCTTGTAAGGCACGTTTAACAGACATTTCTTGCCAGTTTTTGAGGAGGGGGTGGTTGGGAACACCGCGACCCGCTACATTTGCCGAGTTATTTAATTCGTAGTATTTCGCCCGTTCTGCGGGTGTCGCTTTTCTATCCAACACATTTGCCATATCTTTAGTCCCATACTTTTCATAGAGAGTTGCAAGATAATCTTCTGATGCTTTTTGTGCCTTTTCAAAACTTCCTGCTTCTGGCGCAAACCCCTTACTCCTTCCCTCCCTCGCCCAATCACTCTGTAACTCCTCCATAAAGGTTACTTTCTTTCCATTGTAGGTTCTTTCGTTTAGACGGAGGTGGGAGAGTACGTTAGGTTCGTCCCAGTGGGAGGATTTGAAAGAATCTTTAGGAACTCTCTTTTGTGTTGCAATATCTTCTTTAGCCGCCGCTAGTGTTTGTTTTGTATTCAATACATTTCCTTTACTATCTACAATGTTATAGCCCGACATACCTTTTTCAATTCGCAAGGTTGTGTCTGTCGGTGCTTTAATCAGTATCTCTTTATAGTTTTTACCATCTGGGAGTTGGTAGGAGGAGTGTTTGGTGGCCGTTTCACCATAAATATCACCGATGGTGGATTGTTCAGCTTCTCTCATCGCCTCGGCCCTAGTCTTAAAGGTGTCGGAGCCTTCGGAGTGGTCACTCATATACGACCAAGTGCCATCACTATTTTTAGTGAGATTGGCGACAGTTTGGCCATTGTCTATTAGTTCATCACCTTTCCATTTACTTGCCCCCAACACCCTTTCCTCCGTTCCTTTTAGTTCAGGGGCAAAAGGTTTAGCTTCACTTGATAGGGCATTACCCTTGATATTTTGATATTGATTCTTTGACACGACATAAGTCTCACCGTCTTGGAGTAAGACTTTGTTGCCTCTTAACTCATAAGGAGTTAGGGCTTCACCGGCAGGGATAATAGATTTATTACCGTGAATATCGGTCACAGGCACGTCACGTTTAAGGTTAATGTCAGGATGTTTGGCCATAATGTCTCTAGCGCTTGAGCCTTTAGCGTCTCGGAGGAATTGGGCGGTTTCAGGTTTAAGACCAGAAGTTACGTCCTCGGTAGCCAGACCAAGTTTAGGATTTTTTAAGTAGTTCTTAATACCCTCCTTGGCTTTGTTTAGAAATTTATTTGGTGTTGTTTCTTTAGTCGCTTGATTATATATGTCAGTGAGTTGGGATTTGGTTAGGGTATCTTCGTTTGGTTTCCATAGCTGGATAGCTCCATCATCATACAAAATACCCCTATATCCTTTATCTAAATAAAATTGAGGAAAGGTTTTTCCATAGTTCAAACTTTCTTTAGAGTTCATCATCTTGTTAAGTTCAGACTCGCTTATTAGTTTTGTTTCTGGTTTCAATATCCGCTCATGTGTTATAGGAAAATTAGAATCTGGCACTTTTTTTGGACTAAACCAAGTGCCAAAATCTTCTGGATTGGCATTGGGATTAAATTTGGTAAATACCTCATTTGTAGCGTGATAATAAGTGGGTTGCGCCTTCACAAACTCCTCCAAACTACCAGACTTCCTAGCTTCTTGGGCGAGAGGTGGAAGAGGCTTGCTTTCTGGGGAGGTTATGGTAGGGTTGGATTCTATGTTTGGAGAAATCGTATTTGCCGTCATATTCGCCGAAGCATTATTTTGGTTGCTTCGCAGACTAGGTTTATACTCCGGCTGACCAATTTCGGCTAAGGTTGGGGTGTTTTCGTCAATATATTTCAAAGCCCTAGTCAAAACTGCCGAATCAGTAATCGTATTTTGTAAGAGTAAACGTTTTAGGGGGTTAGAGATAAAGTGACTTCTTAAGACACCATTTACAAAATCCGAGGCAATTTTACCAGCCACGGCTCCCACAATCGGATGCCCCATAGCTCCGCCCACAATCGCCCCAGTCACTTCGCCACCCACCCCACCAATCACCTTAGAAAACCGACCACCGTGGGGTGTCTTGCCATTTAGAGATTTAATAAAATCAATCGCGTCATAGTGAGACTGGATTAGTTTGTTTAATTCGCGAACCACTGGGTCTTCAGTAAAAAGCTCGACTAAACCACGGGTTGCTTTGCCAACAACACCGTGAGCGTCATATTCAAACTTGGCTTTAGGATTGTTGTAAGACTTAGATAGTCCCGTTTGTTCAGTTTTGATTTTATCTATCTCGTCTAAGGGATAGCCTTCAGGTAATTTTGATTGATAACTTTTATTAGTCTGGTCAATAATCCTATTTACATCTTTTAGGGTTGCTTGTTTTTTGGTCTCTGTCCAGCCACGTTTATTCGCTTCTGCTTCTAAGGTTGACTGGGTATAGGCTTTCAAATCGTCTGGCGACACAATATTCTCATTGATAAAAACAGCGTCACTCTTAACATTACTCAAGCGTCCAATTTGTTTTTTTAGAAAAGCCATTACTTCTCTGACTCCGGCTCTAGTAATCTTACCTTGGACTAATTCAGGGACAACATTCTTACCATAAGACTGTAAAACACCAATCGGATCAGTGCCGTATAGGGATTCAGCATTGTCTAAAATTGTGCCTGATGTCGAAGGATATTTAGCCGCCGCTAGACGAAATTCATTACCTAAAGTATCGGGTGAACCAATGACTTTTGATTTTACTGCCCCAGTAATCTTACCTATGGTATTACGGATTGGCGCAGTCACTTCTCCTACCTTACCAACCACAGCCTCGGCTCCTTTGGCGAAAGCTCCAGCCCCACTTTCCGCCCCAGTTAATACTGTTGGTTCGGCCTTGGCTCCGCCCAATAGGGAAACGGCGTTAATAAAATTATCAATGTTAGCTTTTTGCTGGGGATTAAAAGTATCGTAACCTTGTTTCAAAAAGTCTGAAACACCAGAGATAATCGGATTTATCGCGTCTAAGGTAGCGGAAACCGGCTTAGAACTAGCAAAGGCTTGAGAGCTTTTAGCATTAGAATCAGCCTCAATGGCTCGTTGAATCGCTGGACTAAGAACTCGCCTAAATATATCAGCCGTACCTCCAACGATAGCTCCACCAACATTAGCGGCTGTTTGACCTACCGCCGCCAATTTTTCTCCTATCCCAGCACCCTTTAATGAACTTTTTAAGGTTGCCTGTTGTTCATTTAGAGTTTTAACTCGTGAGGCAAAATCACTAGCCACTTGACCGGGAAAACTCTCGGCAAAAGGAGTCGGGATTACTTTA
>JAHFNF010000025.1 GCA_023267515.1 Candidatus Nomurabacteria bacterium
ATCGCTGGTGCTAAGGTAGCAGCTGAAATAGTTGATATCGGCCGAGCTCGAAAAATCATTGTTGTAAAATACAAGCAAAAATCGCGCTATTTGCGCCGAAAAGGCCACCGTCAGCCATTCTTCAAGATTAAAATAACCTCTATTAAATAAATCCCGCGTTCGGCGGGATTTATTGTCTATTCCTTAACGCATTTTTGAGGGTGTCGTTGTCTGAATATTCCAGCTCTGTACCCGTGGAAAGTCCTCGGCCGAGAGAAGAAATTTTTATTTTTAGGGGCTCGGTGATGCTTTCAAGCTGTTCACGGAGATATGAATCTGTGTGTTCGCCTTGGGGTGAAAGTGAAAATGCCATTATTATTTCTTTCAGACCATTTTTCGCTTCACGCTTAATCTTATCCTTGAGCTCATTTAGGTGTACTCGGCTCGGAGTATTTTTTTCAACAATTGGTATAAGTCCGCCTAAAATAAAATACCTTCCATTGTAAACTCTGCTCTTTTTCACACTTTCCAAGTCGGAATCCTTCTCTATAATCATTAAGGTAGTGAGGTCAATGTTTGGATTGGCACATATTTCACAAATTCCTGTTTGATTTTTATTTAGCAGAAAAAAGCGAAAGCACTCTTTACATTGCCCAATTTCCTTTCTTAAATCCATAATCATTTTTGATAGGCTTTCAGAATAGCCTAGGTTTCTAGACATTAAAAAGTAAACAAATCGTTTTGCTTGTCTTTCGCCGATACCGGGAAACTCCTTAAAGTATTCTGCTAGCTTTTCTATACTATCCATTATATTTAAAACTCATCAAGAGACGAGCCGGCGGTTTTTGCTCCTGTAAAGTCGCTCAAATTACTCTTTTCCAGGGTAATGAACGAAGCAGTCTTCTCGTCAAAATAGAGATCAATTTTTCCTGTCGGACCATTACGATGCTTTTCAATCAAAATCTCAGCAATATTTGTTTTTTCTGATTCGTCCTTTCCCTTATCATCACGGTGAATGAACATCACCACATCCGCATCCTGTTCAATAGAGCCGGAATCACGCAGATCTGACAGGCGAGGTTTGCCTCCGCGAGATTCAACCGCGCGAGAAAGCTGCGAAAGCGCCAAGACCGGGATATCAAGCTCTTTGGCCAGACCCTTCAGAGAGCGGGAAATCTCAGTCACTTGGTTTACCATTGAATCATAGTTTTTTGAGGTGGTCATAAGCTGCAAGTAATCAACAATTACTAGATCCAATCCTTTTTCAGCCTTTATTCTGCGCGCTACCGCTTTCATCTGCACAATAGAATTGCCTGCGCGGTCATCTATATAAATTTTTGCTTTTGATAGCTTATCAAGTGAGTCACGAAGTTGGGAGAATTCTCGATCCGCAGTGAGCTGGCCGGTACGGAGCTTCCAGGCATTTACTTTTGATTCACCGGAGAGCATTTTCTCAAGAAGTTGTTGGGTAGACATTTCCAAAGAAAAAATGCCGACAGATTTATTGTGTAAGGTTGCAGAAAGACGGGCGATATCTAGCGCAAGTGATGTCTTACCCATTGAAGGGCGAGCAGCCAGAATTATTAGATCAGAATTTTGTAGTCCTGAGAGCATAATATCCAGATCTCTAAAACCAGTAGGCAATCCACGAAGTGCGCCTTTATTTGCATGAAGGCTTTCAATTCTATCCCAGGCCTCAGGAATTGTATCCTTAATACTGATAAATTTTTGACTTTTCGGTGAAGAAATAACTCCAAATATTTTTTTCTCCGCTAAATCTAAAATATCGTCCATATGATCTTCGCCTTCCTCAAAGGCCAGCTCGGATACGTAATCCGCGGCATCAATTAATGATCTAAGGGTATATTTTTTTTGGACAATGTCAGCGTAGTGGCGAACATTTGTAGAGGAGGGAACAACGTTTACAATTTCAGCCAAGTACTGATTGCCACCTACTGAGTCCAATTGCTTCCTCTCCGCGAGTTTTGTGGAAAGAGAAAGCATATCTATCGGTTCATTTTTAGCTGACAGGTCAAGCATTGCCTGATATATCATCCGGTGTTTTTCCACATAAAAAGAGTCAGGGACTAGGACATCCTCCACCTCATGCATTGCATCTTTGCGGAGCATTATAGAACCTAAGACTGCTTTTTCAGAATCTATACTCTGTGGAGGTATGCGCACGTGATTTTTTCCTTGCTTTGCCATTAAGGTCATTCTAACAACCGTCCAAAAATAGTCAAAGCCTAAAAGAGTATAAGGTGTTATTAAAATGGGGAAAGCTGTGATAAAATAGTTCTATGTTAAAAAAGGTATTATTGTCTGGCCTTCAGCCCTCCGGCAAGCCCCATATCGGTAACTATTTTGGCGCAATGAAGCAATTTGTTGACCTTCAGAATGAGTATGATAGCTACCTTTTTATTGCTGACTACCACGCGCTTCACTCACTCCAAAATCCTATGGAAATGCGAGAAAATATTATCGGTGTAGTGCTAGATTATCTCGCCATTGGTATTGATCCCAAAAAAGTCACATTATTCCAACAATCCGATATTTCTGAACACACTGAGCTCTGCTGGATTTTTGACACAATAACCACAATGCCTTATCTCGCTCGCGCGCATGCATACAAGGATGCACTGGCAAAAGACAAGGAGGTAGATGTCGGTACTTTTAATTATCCAATTTTAATGGCAGCAGACATTTTGCTTTACAGTCCGGACATCGTGCCAGTAGGAGCGGATCAAAAACAGCATGTAGAAATCGCCCGGGACACGGCGCAAAAATTCAACAATACTTTTGGAGAGACATTTAAATTGCCTGAACCATTTATAAAGGATGAGGTAGCAGTAGTGCCGGGCACAGACGGCAAAAAAATGTCCAAAAGCTATGGCAACACGATTCCACTTTTTGCTGAATATGAGGAAATAAAAAAGTGCGTGATGGGCATAGTCACTGATTCAAGCACTGGTATTCCTAAAAATGTTTATGCTATTCACAATCTTCTTCGCCCTGCCTCTGAGCTTTTGCCAATTTATAAAGAGAAGGAGGGAAAGTATAGGGAGCTTAAAGAGCTTCTAGTAGAGGATTTGGAAAAATTTATCGCTCCACTACGTGAACGACGAAAAAAGTTTGAAAAAAATATTCCACTTGTACTAGAAATATTAAAAAATGGCGCAGAAGCCGCAAAAAAGGTCGCCTCAAGGAAAATGAACGAGGTGCGAGAAAAAATCGGGGTAAAGGTTTAAATGAAAAAAAGTGAAAAACTATATCAATATAGGAAGGAAGTAATAAATGTTTTTTCTGTCCTTAATAAGGATAAAAGGCTTACTTTTGAATTTCTTGGAGACATTCTAACACCAGCTGAGTTTGATGATATTGCTTTACGTTGGCAAATAGTGAAAAAACTCTCAAAAGGTGAGACTCATCGGCAAGTAGCTGCTGAATTAAAGTTAGGTATAGCTACTGTGAACAGGGGAGCGAGGGAGCTTCGTAATAAAAAAGGAGGCTTTGCCTTAATGCTCAAAAAGCTTGGAAATTAAGGCTAGCCTGACTCAATAATTTAAGAAAAGTTATCCACAGCCTTCTACTATATTACTCCTTGCAAAATTTTTTTATCTTGCTACTATGTACTAGTACATAGATACAAGAGACATATGGAAGTTATATATATACAAATGAATAGAAAAGTCATTTCGTCCAAATCTTGGTGGCAGGCCAGAGAGTTTTTTGGCCGGCCTTTGTGATTTTCTAGTATTTTATTCTAAATGATCTCAACACCCGGCTCAAAAGCCGGCGTTTTATTTGTTCTTTCGTGAAAAAGTTCCTTAACATTAACCAGAATACTAAAATCTACAAAATGAAAAAATTATCAAAAGACATAGAATCCTTTTGGGATTCATGCGCTAAAATCTATGACGGCGCTGAAATGACAAACGACAATCCGTTTGAAATGTCAGAGTTGTTTACACACCTATCATCAATAAGCGGAGACAGTATTAAGGATATCGTCACTCTTGGTGGCGCGACAGGAGTCAGAGATCCGAAGATGATTCTTGAAAATAAATTCAACCATCACTTTAAGGATTTATATTTCAATGATTTATCTGAAAGCATGGTTTGTGTAGCAGAAGAGTGCACACTGAGTAAATTTAGGGGGGAAGTCAATTGTAATTTTCTGCCAGGAAACATAATAGATATATGCTCAAAAATACCTTCCGCGCCAAGAGTTGTTTATTTGGGAGTTTACAACTATGCATCATTCATAAGCCCTAACGTGGAATTAGGTTTTCCTGTTTCAGGAATTAATGAGTATATTAAGAATCAAGAAATTCTTGGCCATGGTTTTAGTATTACTCCATTCATGGCTACTGATGGCAAACGAAATTTCTTTTTAGACGAAAAACAATCATTTTTTATTGAGTCAGAAGGAAAGATTGATTTAGCTACTAAATGGATAACTGGTTTTGAACAGGATTATAATTTTTCCGGCCTGACTATTGTTTCCAAGAGGAATGAACGAAGTTTCGTGTCGAGATGGTTTGTCCCGAATAAGGTCCGCGTGTTTTTGGAAATTTATTTTCCTCAAGGGAAATTCAAAATTACCTCAAGGTATTGTGGAAAGGCAACCCTATTTATTATTGAGCCGCTATCTGGTCTCCCGAGAGGCATAGTGACAATACTAAATAATGTTGTTGGTAATATTTTACCGAGTGACCTAGATAGTATTCTAGAAAGTGTTCGTTTATTACAAGGTCAGTAAGTTAAAGCGGGAGTAAGATTCCCGCTTTTTTAATAAAAATGAAGAAATTTGATGCAATTATAATAGGACTGGGAGCTTACGGAAGCTCATTATCACTTGCCCTTGCTAAGGAGGGTTTGTCTGTGCTTGGAATTGATATGTACGACCCACCACATTCATATGGCTCGTCACACGGAGATTCTCGGATAGCTCGCTTAGCCAATGGAGAGGGTGATACTTACACCCAATTAGCAATTAGGAGTAGAGTCATTTTAAGACAAATACAAAGAAAATATAAAACTCGGCTTATGTACAGGTCAGGCGGCTTGATCATTTCATCCGAGGATGTCACGGAGATTAATCACGTACCGAATGTCTATAGAAATACAATCAAAATGGCAAAAAAGTATGCGATTAATCATCAAATTTTGTCGGCAAATCAAATTAAAAAAAGGTATGGGATCTTCAACCTAAGAGGAAACGAGGAAGGGTACTATGAACGGGATAGTGCAATATATTTTCCTGAGCAATGTATTAAATACAATTTGCTTTACGCAAAGGAGCTGGGCTCAGTACATAAGGTAAAAGAAAAGGTATTAAAAATTACTGAAAACCGTGATGGGGTAATTGTAGTAACGAACAAGGATAGGTATGCTGGGAATAAGGTGTACCTCACAGCAGGCGCCTGGAATAATTCATTTCTTAAAAAAGAGCGATTACTTAATAAGTATATAAAAATATATCAGCAGACTCTCTTTTGGTTTGAATTGGGAACAAATTTTTATAAAAAATATAATGTAGGCAGGCTACCTTTCTTTATTTGGGAACTTCCTGGCAGACACAAGGGTGTTTACGGTTTTCCTTTAATTCAAAATGGTTCTGGTATAAAAATTGCAACAGAGCAATATGCAAAACACATAAACATAAGTAGAAAGCTCAAACGGCACAATATAGATAGTAAGAAATTTTATGACAATTACATAAAACCAAACTTTTTCGGCATTACCCCTAGGCTCATTAAAACAGTAAATTGTATGTATTCCGTCACTCCTGACAATAAGTTTTTAGTGAGAGATGTAGGTAAGTACAAAAAAATTACTCTTGTCTCTTGTTGCTCAGGGCATGGTTTTAAGCATTCATACGCAATTACTGAAGCAATCGCCCAAATTCATTTAAGCAACAAATCCGATATAGACATCTCAAGTTTTAGATGAACTACCAACTAAATCTTATTTTCCTCACTTATTGCTTTATTTGACAATTTTCCAGGATTTAGTATTATATTAATATAATTTCATCTTTGAGAATAATAAATATAGATAATTCTACTAAACCTACTAAAACAACAACCTACAATGGAAGACAACCACCAGAACCCAAGACCACTTGCATTATTAGCAGGAAGGCAGAGTGAAAGTTTCGCAGAAACTATTGCTCAAAAGTTTAACATGAAGACCGTCAGCCGCTTAATTAAGACGTTCCCTAATGGAGAAATTGAAGTGGAAATTTTAGAATCTGTTCGGGGTTTTGAAGTTTTCATTATTCAAACCTTCATTCCAGGTAAAATTAATGACGGAATAATTGAGCTCCTCCTTTTGGCTGATGCGGTAAGGCGCGCAGGATCTCCACGTGTTCGTGCTGTACTACGTATATACCCTTACGCCAGACAAGATAGACGAGAAGGAAATAAGAAAAATCGTCATAAAAGAAAGCCAGTGTCGGCAAGACTGATTGCAGACCTAATAAGCCTCAAATTTGATAGTGTTATTGCTTTTGACTGGCATGCGGAACAAATTGAAGGATTTTTTGACGGAAATAAAGTCACCGCAGAAAATATTCAACCCTTCATCTTGTTCAGTGAATACCTGAAAAAAAATAATATTATTAAGGAAAAATACCTGAATGAAAAGGAAAAACCGATTATGGTCGCACCCGATGTTGGTTCCAGTAAAAGAGTATCGGATTATGCTGACAATTTAAGGTTAAACTATGCCATCGTTGATAAAAGGCGAAAAAATGGAACTGATGTTGATATACGAAATGTAATAGGTGACGTACAAGGTCATCCCTGCATTATCGTTGACGACATCTCCGCTACTGGCGGAACCCTTATCGGAGCAAAAAAAGCTCTTACTAGCCAGGGTGCCACAGACGTTATGGTGGTAGTGACTCATTTAGAAGCAATAGGAGTGAAGGATATAGAGAAACTGGCGGAAGCGGGATTTTCAAAAATTATTGTGACTGATTCAATCACACTTCCGGATGAAATTAAAAATTATCCAGTTTTTGAGGTAATCTCCCTCATTCCGATTATGACAAAAGTCATACACAATGTTTACAATTCGGAATCCCTACAGTCTGTTGTTTTTGAGGGCTAAAAAGTAGGATACCTTAGTGCTAAAAGAGGAAGATGATCATTCAATCTTCCTCTTTTTTTATCATTTTTTTTGTGATACAATATTTTTCTAATGAAAGACAGAATATATGTAAAAAATTTGAAGGAGAATACAGATAAAAAAGTGGTTATTGCTGGGTGGGTAGATGTACGGCGAGACCAAGGAAAAATGGTCTTTTTTGATATGCGTGATATGACCGGCAAGGTACAATGTGTGGCACTACCTAAAAGTGAGGGGATAGAAATTGCCAAAGAAATCCGCTCAGAGTGGGTTTTAAAAATTATTGGCAAAGTCAATGCCCGACCGGAGAAAAATATAAACAAAGTAGAGCTTAATGGTGATATAGAACTTGAAGTTTTAAATATAGAGGTGCTGAACAAGGCTGAAACTGTTCCTTTTCCAATAGATGAGGATACGAGAAATATAAACGAGGACTTACGAATGAAGTATAAGTACCTTGATTTACGTACGCAGCGGATGCAGAAAAACATCCGGATGCGAGATAAAATAATTTCCTTCTTCCGAAAATATATGCATGAGAATGATTTTATTGAGATTGAAACGCCGATGATGACCAAGGGTACGCCAGAGGGTAGCCGTGAATATGTGATTCCTTCTAGGCTCTGGCAGGGGAAATTTTATGTACTTCCTCAATCTCCTCAGCAATTCAAACAGCTCTCTATGGTTGCTGGATTTGAAAAATATTTTCAAATTGCTCGTTGTATGCGAGATGAGGACACAAGAGGGGACAGGCAACCAGAATTTACCCAGCTTGACTATGAGATGTCCTTTGTGGAGCAAGAGGATGTGCTTTCCTATACTGAGAAAATGTTTATAGAGCTCGTGCAAAATCTTTACCCAGAGAAAAAAATCACATTAATTCCATTCCCGAGAATTACGTATGCAGAATCTATGGAAAAATACGGGAGCGACAAGCCGGACTTGAGAGTAAACAAAGATGATCCAAACGAATTGGCTTTCTGCTGGGTACTAGACTTTCCAATGTTTGAAAAAACCGACGATGGAGAAATACAAGCAGTGCATCACCCATTCTGCTCGGTAAAACCTCAAGATAAGGATAAGTTTATGAAAGGGGAAGATATTTTCTCTATCAGAGCCAACGCTTATGACCTAGTCCTAAATGGTTATGAGCTTTCTTCTGGCTCTATTCGCATCCACGAAAGCACGGTTCAAAAACAAGTTTTCAACCTACTAAAAATTTCTGAGGAAGAACAGCAAGCAAAATTTGGTCATATGCTAGAAGCCTTTACTTTTGGCGCCCCTCCGCACGGCGGCTTTGCACCTGGTATTGATCGTATAGTGATGATCCTTCAAAATGAGCCTAATATCCGAGAGGTCATAGCATTTCCAAAGACTGGCGAGGGTAAGGACCTGATGATGGGCTCACCGTCTGAAATCGCCGATAAACAGCTCAAAGAACTAGGTATAAAGCTAAATAAGTAATGCTATATAAGATTACTGGCAGAGTGATAGAGGGAGATGGATATGGTAGAAAAATTGGCTTCCCGACGGTAAATCTTAATGCAAATACAAATAATTTACCCAAGGATGGAGTTTATGCTGGCACGGCAGAATTGGAAAAGCAAACTTACAGGGCTGGTATTGTGATAGGGCCTCATGATAAGATTGAAGCCCACCTGATAGGATACGGTGATGATGCTTATGGAAAGGAGATCACCTTAGAACTACACAGATTTTTGCGAAATTATAAGAAATTTAATACCGAGGAAGAATTAATTACCCAAATCAAAAAAGATATAGAACAATGCTAAAAAATTACTCAGGTCCAATATTTATCATTATCGCCGCCTTGCTTTGGGCATTTGACGGCCTAATTAGACAGCAACTATATTCGCTTCCACCTATTACTATAATCTTCTTTGAGCACTTGATCGGCCTTGCTCTGTTATCCCCATTTGTTTGGGGTTATGTTTCAAAAACTAAAGTGACTTCACGAGAATGGTGGCTCATAATTCTCGTTGCAGTTTTGAGCGGACTTCTCGGGACTTTATGGTTTACAACTGCCTTGGGCAAAGTGCATTTTATCTCAATATCAGTAGTATTTCTTTTGCAAAAACTTCAACCGATATTTGCCATCGCTACCGCCAATATCTTTTTGAAGGAAAAATTTGATAATAGATATATTAAGTGGGCCCTGCTCGCCGTACTCTCAGCCTTTTTTGTGACATTTCCGAGCGGGTTAGTAAATCTAAAAACTGGGGACGGTACAGTAATCGCTGCCTTGTACGCGCTCGGTGCCGCTTTTGCTTGGGGCTCATCCACTACATTTTCTAAAATGCTTTTAGGTAAAATTGATTTTAAGGTCAGCACTTTCTATAGATTTCTCTTTACTAGTATAATCGCACTGCCATTAGTATTTTTATTTGGGCATACTGCTGGAAACGAGTTTTTGTTACCTTCACTTTCCCAATTTGAATTATTGGCATTGATTGCTGTTTCTACTGGTATGGTAGCGCTCTTAATATATTATAAAGGATTGGCAAAGACCCCAGTACATATTTCCACAATTTTAGAGCTTACCTTTCCCTTTATTGCAATATTTTTAGATAAGGTAGTGAATCACACCGTACTAACACCTTCTCAATGGATCGCCGCCCTTGTCCTTGTATTTAGTATTTACAA